>CAYOCI010000081.1:12238-18281 GCA_964402415.1 uncultured Clostridia bacterium | reverse complement strand
CGATGCCCAAGATTGTTGAGGGCGAACAGAGAATGTTCATGACAGGGAACGAGGTTGCTCCCTGGGCGGCGATCGCCGCAGGTGCCGATATCATGTACGGCTACCCTATCACCCCTCAGAATGAGATCATGCACTACTGGTCCAAGCTGGCCCCGAAGTATGGCAAGAAGTTCATGCAGACTGAAGATGAGCTGTCAGCTGGCTTCACCACCCTGGGCGGTTGCATGGCCGGCAGGAAGGCCTTCTCAGGTACAGCCGGGCCTGGCAACACACTCATGCAGGAACCAATCTCCATGGCCGAGATGATGCGCATTCCGGCGGTCTGGTTCATCCAGCAGCGCGGCGGCCCGTCGACCGCGACGGTCATCTACTCACAGCAGGAGACACGTCTGACCACCTTTGGTGGCAATGGTGAAGGCTACCGAATCGTCTATTCCACCAGCACCCACCAGGAGGTCTTTGACTACGGCGTCAAGGCCTTTAACACCGCCTGGAAGTATCGCTTCCCCACGTTCGTCCTAGGTGACGGCTACCAAGCCAAGATGCGCGAGCCTGTGACCCTCTACAACCCTGAGGATAAGGGCATCACCATGGTTCCTTCCGAGCCGTTTGTCGCCAAGGGCGGCGTCCCTGGCGTCGATCGTGATCCGAGCCACTTGCGCAACACCTTCAACATCGAGGAAGAGCTCTATGATCGCGTCATGGAACTACAGGGGGCTTACGATCAGATGCGTCCCGAAGTGGAGGAATGGCAGGAGGACGGTTGCGAAGGCGCTGACCTTGTTCTGATCTCCCATGGCATTGTCTCTCGCGCCATCCGCGAGGCAGCGACCGACTTGCGCAAGGAAGGCCTCAAGGTTGGCTGGTTCCGCCCGATCACCATACGCCCCATGCCGAGCAAGCAGCTGAGAAAAGCGATCCATAACTGCAAGCAGGCCATGATCGTTGAATCGGCCATGGGACAGTTCACCTCGTTGGTCAAAGACGATATCTACGGTGAGACCACCCCACTGCATACCTTGCTTCGTCCTGGGGTCGGGATTACCAAAGATGAGGTCGTTGAATATGCCAAGCGGCTGTTGAAGTCGCCGGTTAGAGCATAAGCAGATGAAAGGAGGGTTCCCTTTGGCTGACGGCGAACGCTTCCAATCCCCCGTCCATAGCATGCCGACCAGTTGGCGCCGGGAGACCAAGCCGCACAAGTTCTGCCCGGGTTGCGGGCATGGGATTATTCTCAAGGCCCTGGGGGCAGCCATCGACGAACTCGGGATCAATGAAAGGGTAGTTTTCGGTTGCGATATCGGGTGTTCATTGCTGGCATGGGACTTTTTCAACCTCGATAGCATCCAGACCCACCACGGCCGTACCACTCCCGTCATCGCCGGTGTGGTCCGTGCCAATCCCAATGCCATCGGCATCGCCTACATGGGTGACGGTGGCGGCTATGCCATTGGTTCACAGCATCTGGTCAATGCTGCCACACGAAATGAAAAGATGCTCGTGCTCCTGGCCAACAACACCGTCTACGCCATGACTGGTGGTCAGATGGCTCCGACGACGCTGCCGGGCCAAGAGACCGGGACCAGCCCGTATGGCCGCGATGTGGAAGCTCAAGGATCACCAACTCTGGGACCAGAGATGGTGGCAGCCATTACGCCCGCTGGTGCCTATGTGGCGCGTGGCACCATCTCCAACTATCGACAGCTAAAGGGCTACATCAAGAGCGCCCTGGAGAATGTGATCGCAGGACGCGGCTTCTCCTTTGTGGAAGCGATCTCGTCCTGCCCGACCAACTGGCGTACCAATGCCAAAGAGATGTGGAACTTCGTTGAGAAGGATATGCCTAAGTACTTCAAGGTCGGTGAACTCAAATCGGCCAAGATGGACATTCCCAAAGGTATACCGGTAAAGGAGGGTGACTAATGCCCGAATTAACCCGTATCGCCCTCGCTGGTGAAGGTGGTCAAGGTGTCCAGGTCGTCGGCGAGATCTTGGCCGAGGCCGCCTATGAGGCTGGCAAAGAGGCCATCTACATCCCCAACTTTGGTGTCGAGCAACGCGGTGGCGTTTCCATCGCCTTCGTTCAGATCAGCGACAAGCAGATCGGCTCGCCTAAGTTCAAGAAGGCTGACCTGCTAGTCGTCCTGAGCCCCCGTGGCGTGGAACGCACCAAGTCCTTCTTGACCCATGAGACCAAGTACATCTATGATAGCTCAGCCATCGAGGCCCCCCATATCAACGATCTGGCCGTCGGTATTCAGAGTTGGGATACCGTTGCCCCCGAGGCCTTCGCGAATCCGGTCGGCTTCAAAGAGGGCGAGGGTGAGGAGATCAAACCGCCGGGTGGCCTCAAGCATCTCTATGGCATCCCTGCCGCCCGCGTGGCTACCGAAGAGATGAGCCCGCGCGTCTTCAACATCATGATCCTCGGCGCTGTCATGGCCGCTGCTCCGGTGCTCTCCGATGGCGATGTCAAGCGAGCGATCGAAAAGAAGCTTGGTGACAAGTTTGATGCCCGGCCCGAGCTGCGCGACCTGAACTACAAAGCCTACGAACGCGGCAAACAGCTGGTCAAAGAGATGCTTAAGGAAGGGGTGCACGCATGAAGAAGTTTGAAGCGGTCCCCTACACCGGTCCCAAGGGCACCTGGGTAGTCCACCCCGGGCTATGCAAAGGCTGCGGCCTATGCGTCGAGAAATGCCCGACCAAAGTGATCAAGTGGTCCAAAGAGATGGGCGCCTATGGCACCCCGCGCGTAGAGTGCAATGCGGATGGCTGCATCGCCTGCGAGATCTGCGTCCAGGTCTGCCCCGACTCCGCGCTGGCGGTGGAGAAACAGACCAAGAAATAGGCCAGAGGCCAAGGCAGGTACGAAAAACGAGCCCGTTAACCGGGCTCGTTTTGCTATGCTCGCGCAGATTCGTTATCCTGTCACACCTGAACGGTTTCCGCGCCGTAGCTTCCGGCTTCCGTTGCGGCAACCCACTTTGGCCCCTGGCCTTTGGCGTTGGACTGTAGTTACTTCTTCCCCACCGGTGCGACATAGACCAAGAAGCGTTCTTCGCCGTCCAGGCCCAGAAGTGCATTGGCCTCGTCGTCATTGAAGGCGGCGATGGCGCAGGTGCCTGCACCAATCGCCTCGCAGGCCAGATAGAGGTTCTGGCAGACGTGACCGGCGTCCAGGTGCAGGTAACGATAGCCCCGCTCTTGGTAACGCCAGAACATACGATAGAAAACGGCTGTCCAAAGGAAGGCGACCGCGCCGTTCTTAACAAAGATCTGACCGCCGCAGACCTTGGTCACTCGATCGGCGATATCCTCGCTGAGATCGACCTCGGCCAGCTTATGTTCCACAGCAAAGTAGCGATAGAGCCCGGGCTTCAACCCTTCGACGCGGTTGATCAGCAGGTAGGTCTCAAAGGCGTGGCGGGAGCCAGCCGATGGGACGGTGCGTAGCGTAGCGGGGCGGGTGGTCACCTGCCTGACGCCTTGGGTGCACCAGAGTAGGTAGGAGAGCTCATCCAGGGTCAGGGGCTGGTCAGCATATTTGCGCACGCTGACACGGTTGTTGATGGCGGCGAAGAGGTCCACATTACCGACGCTAACTGCCTTGGGATCGGGCAGATCGATCAGCGCTTGACCTTCTACCGGATGATCAGCGAGGTCTGGTTGGGGCAGCCCCATCTGCTGATCGGATTGGCCCATGTACTGGTACTTGGTTTTTTCCATCAGCTCGTATCCTCTGTACTTTGTCATCTGCTTTCCTCCTCAGTTCGTGATCATAAACCACACAGAGTAAATACGCCATCTGTTACAGCTTTCCCTTGTTTGATCTCATGACGGCATAGAATACACCCCCATCGCCTGAGGCGATGAGGGTGTCAAAAGCCATCCTATTTTCTCTTCTCAAAGACGGTGTCGATCAGGCCGAACTCCTTCGCCTCGAAGGGGTCGAAGAAGCGATCACGATCGGTGGCTGACTCGATCTCAGCCTTGGACTTGCCGGTATGCTTCATCAAGATCTCATTGATCACTTCGCGCAGCTTGAGGATCTCCTTCGCCTGGATCTCGATATCGGTGGCTTGCCCTTGAGCACCGCCTAGAGGCTGGTGGATCATGATCCGCGAGTGCGGGAGCGCCATGCGCTTCTTGCCAGCGGTCAGGAGCACCGCGCCCATGGAGGCGGCCAGGCCGACGCAAATGGTGTTGACCGGGGCTTTGAGATACTGCATGGTATCGTAAATTGCCAATCCGGAGTAAACCTCACCACCAGGGGAGTTGATGTAGAGGCTGATCTCTTTATCGGGATCTTCGCTCTCGAGGAAGAGCAGCTGCGCCACGATCAGATTGGCGGAGTGCATATTGACTTCGCCATTGAGAAAGACGATGCGGTCTTTGAGCATGCGGGAATAGATGTCATAAGCCCGCTCACCTCGGTTGGTCTGCTCGACGACCATTGGAACCAGTGCCATGGTATCCCTCCTCTATTTCAGTGCCGCCGCTAGTGCGGCAGCCGGAAACCATTTCCTAGGGAGATTATAGTCTGAAGGTCAGGGAAAGTCAAGACTCTTGCAGAACCGCGTCAGGCGCTCCCTATCAAGCATACCCGGATCATCAGGACTTTAGAAGTTGCATTAAATCGAACATATGTTCTATACTTAGAATGAGATAGGAGGGATCTGACTATGTCCAAAGCGCTGGTCTGCTATATCCCCTTTTGTCATCGTGACGCCATGGATATCGAGCTGGAGCTGCGCAAGCTCACGCTCTGGGCCTACGAAAACGCCTGCCAAGACGTCTCGGTGATGATCCAATACGATACCCTTCGCTGGGATGAACTATGGGCAACGCTGCTTCGCATCGGCGCAACTACTCTGGTCGTCCCCAATCTGCGCTGCATCGGTGATCGTGCGGTCGAACAGGTCACGATCCTGCGCCAATGCAAGCGTCGCCGTGTCCGGGTCTTGGCAAGGTTAGAGCAATACGACTCGGCTGATCCAAATACCGAGACGTACAATCTGAGGCTGTATCACGCAGCAAAACGAAGTCGGCCCATGGCTACGGAGGCATGGCTGCGCAGCTAGACACGAAGCACGAGGAGTCCACAAGCCCACAAGAACAGAAGTCCACGAGCAAGAGGCTGCGAGTCATCCGGAATGAGTTGCACTGGTAGGTCAATCGGACAAGAGCAACCCCTGGCGTAGACCAAACGCCAGGGGATTTTTGTGCGTAAACCGGCGTTATTCGGTGAAGGCAATCTGCACATCGGACCAGTTGGGAAGGCGGCCATTGTGCTCATTCCATGCCTGGAGATCGTCCTCGCTGATCGGCGACAGCAGATCCAGAACGCCGCTGTCATCGCCATCGTCGCTGAGCAACACAAGGCCGCCATGCTCCTCGTTCACATGCAAGCCCGTGACGTCCCCTTCCATGACAGCCATGGCTAGCTCGTCGCGGGTGAGAATCTCTCCCGAATCCAGTTGATACAGTCCCAAGCCACCGTCAGCCCACATGCTCGCCCGTACCACATGCTTGCTCATCGTGCTACACCTCCACCACTAGGATACCCAGAAGTGGATCGGAAACACGTGATCATGGCGACTTGTGATCGTGTGGACTCGTGAACTCTCTCGATAACCTACTGACTCTTGCCTCGTCCCGCGATCTCCCAGACGGCTTCGACTCGGTCGCCGCGCAGTCCGTAGAAGCGATCGTGCAGGTTGATGGTGGTGCAGCAGTGACTGGGGATAAACTCGATCTTCTCGCCAAGCTTGAGCTTGCGACTGGGGCTGATCAGATCGAGGCTGCAGTGCTCTTCCGAGAGCCCTTTGACCTTGACGCCGTCGATATCCTTGAGCACCGGCAGGCCAAACTCATTGGTCATGGCCTTGATCCCGGCATCACAGACGGCGCGATCTGGGCTCGGCAGGCTGACCACCGTGGAGAGGACTGTCAAAGCACAATCAAACGGCAGACCGACACCTTTGTAGGTGGCGTCCATAAAGACATAGGAGCCAGCCTCCACCTCAGTGATCCCCGGATA
>CAYOCI010000081.1:0-12138 GCA_964402415.1 uncultured Clostridia bacterium | reverse complement strand
AGGTGGCGTCCATAAAGACATAGGAGCCAGCCTCCACCTCAGTGATCCCCGGATACGTCCCAGCCAGGTCATAGGTTCCCGAACCACCTGCCGAAACGATCTCGACCTCGATGCCGTTCTTTCGTAGCATCTCGGCGTGCTCCACCAGCAGCCCATTGGCGATGCGCGTGGCCTCTTCGCGCGCTGATCTATCGGTGGTAAAAACGGCATGCCCTTCGTAGCCCATCAGGCCACGGAACTTGAGCCCGGGGCTGGTGGTGATCTGTGTTGCCAAGCGCAGGGTCTCGTCAAGCGAGCGGGTACCCGCCCGAGTCATACCGACATCCACTTCGATGATCAGATTCAACGGCCGGCGTTTTCCTTCAGCCTCTTTACTAAGCTCCGCGACGTTGTCGGCGTTGTCCACCGCTACGATCACGTCGCTATGCTGGGCCAGGTCGACCAAGCGGGCAATCTTGGCAGGGTCAACCACTTGGTTGGCGATCAGCACATCTTTGATGCCGTGGTGAACCAACACCTCGGCCTCGCTGAGCTTGGCGCAGGTGATTCCCCGCGCCCCAGCCTCGATCTGCTTGTGCGCGATAATCGGTGTCTTGTGTGTCTTAAAATGCGGTCGCAGATTGGCCGTTTGACCAGCGAAGAACTCGGCCATCCGCTGCAGATTAGCGTCCATTTTGTCCAAGTCAATGATCAAGGCCGGGGTCTCAATATCCGCCTTGTGCATGGGACGATGCATGGTCATCCTCCTGTCGTGAATTAGGATTATGAATTAGGAGTACAGAGTTCTCATGCCGCTACGCGGCACCAAAAGGGATGAAAGCCGGGGCACGATCTGCCCTTCCACGGTCGCCCGGACGCGACCCCAGGGGTGTTCTCATAATGGTCATAAGCCAGTCAAAGTGTGGGCCTAGAACATCAGGTAGAAACCGGACGAAGCAATAACCCACGTCCTTGTTTCGACAGAACGCAGGTGGGTATCCTGCATGCGGGCAGATGAAGTCTCAAAGATCGCTGCTAGTAGCTTACCCAGGAACCGCCTAATAGCAAAATGCGTCCAAATAATGAAGATATGTTAAAGCTGATCTCAAATCGTTGACCGGCCCAATGGTGGCCGTTACACTAGATGAAACACTTGTTAGGATGGGATCAGTCAGTGAAACAACGCAACGAACTCCTACGGGTATATCAAGACGATCAAGACAGGCTGCTGGCGGCTAAGGCTCTGGACAAGGCGAGCGTAGCGGAGAAGAACTGGTCTGCGGAACCTGGTGATTTCTGCGACCCTGCTCAGGCATCCTTGGTCAAGGAGCTCATTCGGCGCCGCGGCGGCGAGTCTCAAGTCGCCTTCTGGGGCGGCTATCCCAATGCTGAACGTACCCGTCCGGTGTTTGCCCACGCAGATCAGCCCGTGCAACCCGACGATTACGAGATCATGGCGCTGCGTATTCAGTGCCTCTGGCATGAGACCACGTTGACCCATCGCGACTACCTGGGGGCGGTTCTCGCCCTGGGAGTCAAGCGCGAGAAGCTGGGCGATCTGATCGTGGATGGTGAAGGATGCTATCTGATCGCCACTCGCGAGATCGGTACTTTTCTGATCAATAATCTGGCGCAGGTGCATCGCTCCAGCGTCTCGGTCTGTGTCATGGATTTTGACCAGCTATCAGGCTATCAGCCTCCCTGTGATGAGAAAAGCGTGGTCGTGGCCTCGCTGCGTTTGGACGCTGTAGCCGCCGCTGCCTTTGGTCTCTCGCGCAGCGAGATGGTGCGCGAGATCGAAGGACGCAAGATCAAGCTCAACTGGAAGGAATGCGTCGACGTCGCCCAGGAGATTCAGCTCGGAGATGTACTCTCCATGCGCGGCCAGGGACGCGCGATCGTCCGGGCCAGCGGTGGGGAGACTAAGAAAGGACGGGTTCGGCTGACCATCGCCCGACCTAAGTAGGCCGCCATAACTGGCCTCAAGCAGCCATTATTATTCGGCCCAGGTTGAAGGGATTGCGTAGATCGGCGTCGTCTACCTTGATATAGGACATTGATACGGGATCTTGCGCTGATTCTCGATAGAAAACGGAGGCATACAAGGTGCAACTGAAAACCATCTTATTCATCGTGGCAGCTCTAGGAGTAGCCGCCTTGGCGTACACAGCAGGACCCGAGTTGAGCGAACTGCTAAGCGACCGCGAGGCATTTACAGAGTTTCTCCGCGGCGCAGGCCTCTGGGCTCCGATCGGCTTCGTCGCCCTCAACGCGGTACAGATTCTTTTCACACCGGTGCCGGGAGCGACGATCGGTCTTGTGGCAGGCTATTACTTTGGCTTTGGTTACGGATCACTGTTGAACATTCTCGGAGTATTGACCGGATCGTTGCTGGCGTTCGCTCTGGCCCGGGCTTTCGGCAAACCTCTGGTCGATCGCTTCGTCGGCCCCAAGGTCACCAATATGCTCGTCAAGGCGACCACTGGCAAAGGGCTGTGGGGCATGGCGCTGGTCTATCTGCTCCCCTTCACTCCTGACGATGCGCTCTGCTTCGTAGCTGGGCTCTCGCCGATCAAGATTAGCCGCTTTGCCCTACTCGCCATACTCTGCCGCGCCCCTGGGATCCTGGTCGCCAACCTGACTGGATCGGGCTACTTCACCTTTACGCCCTTCCAATGGGTCTTGGTGGGCATAGCCAGCGCCACATTGCTCTTCATCGGCTGGCGCAAGAGCGAGCAACTGGAGGCTTGGAGCATGCGCATGGTGGACCGCCTCACTGCAGGCAAAGCACGAGGATAGTAGTTCAAAAACGAACCGAGCAACCGGTCTGTGACCGAGTGCTCGGTTCGTTTTTGTGGGGGGCGAGGCAATCCCTTCGCCCTCGCCCACTTTAGTATCTGAACAGTCTTTCCTTTTCCCCTGCTGCAGGGAAGCGGCGTTGACAGAGCGTCATCTTTGATGGACAGTTAATGTATATCGGTGTGAAGGATCCCACACCATGGTCCGCGCTTTCTCTACAGCATATTATCAAGACAGCATCGCAGCAAAGGGGGGATATACCATCAGTGAGCAAGAGGCACTGGCTAGAGTACTGGCCGGTGACCGCGACGCCTATGCGGTGATCGTCGATCTCTACCGACGGTATATCTTTGCCGTGGTTCTCCCGATCGTCAAGATACCCGCGGACGCAGAGGACCTTGTCCAGGATGTCTTCATCCGAGCCTATGAAAAGCTCTCATCGTATCAAGGAGGCAGCTTCAAGGCTTGGCTGGGGCAGATCGCCGTCCGCGCGGCGATCGATCACTGGCGCAAGCTGAAGCGTCGTGCAGATGCCCCTCTGGACGCGGCCGTCGCTCTGCACGAACGGACGGCCGTCAGCCTAGATGATCGCTTGACCCTTACGGGCCTGCTAGCATCGTTGTCGACGCAACAGCAGCAGGCGATCCAGCTCTACTACTACCAAGGCTTCTCCTACCGAGAGATCGCCACCCGCCTGGGGGTAGCTGAAAAGACCGTGGAATCGTTGCTGTATCGTGCCCGTGGACACCTGCGCCATGAATGGCAGAACGCCAGTGAAGGAGGAAGCGCATGAGACATATCGAGAACGGCACGTGGCGTCTCCTGCTGGAAGATCGCCTTGAGGCCGACGAGATGCTCAGGCTAATGGGGCATCTCGAAGAGTGCCCCGACTGCCAAGCGCGTTACATGGAGGCGATCACGCCCCGCTTCGAGGAACTGGCTGAGCCATTGATGACCGAAGACCTCACTGCCAGGACGATGGAGCGGATCCCAGTGCAGGAGGTACCCTTGCCTTCGAGTAAAGTTGCGTCGATCGCGCCAACAGTGGTCAAAAGCCGTCTCTCCCCTGCCCGACAATTCCAGCAGCGCTTGGCAGCCTACGCCATCGCCGCCTCGCTGACCATGGCCCTGATGGTCGGTGGAGCGTTCGCCCAACTCTCATCCCTGCCACGTCTTCAAGTCGAACCACCAGCTTCCAGCGCTAAGCCAGATGACAGCCCACTTGCCCCTAAGACAGGGGCGCTAGGACCACTGCTCCCCAACACCAGCGTCACCTCCGCCGCTAAAGCGCCGTTCAATATCCCCCCACTCCGCCTGCTCGTCGAAAGGAGTATTGCCAATGACACCAAGAAGTAGGTTAGTAGCGTTTTTTCTCTCCATCCTTCCCGGACTGCCACAGCTCTACATCGGTCGTGCGACGGCTGGCATGCTTCTGGCTATCCCCAGCGTGATTCTCTATGTGGCAGGTCCCTTCTTCGCGCTCGTGGTGGGCGAGGCTCAAGGAGCGCTTCTCTGTATCCTCGGCCTGATCATCCTGTGGCTGATCAGCAACGTCCATGCTCAGGCCGCGTTTCCTTACCAGGCGACATTGCCACGGATGGATAGCAACAGCCCAACGCCTCAACACCCAGCGGGTTTGCGTCACGAGACCTTTATCATCACCGCCCTGATCCCCGGCGGCGGGCAGATGTACGTGGGTGAGATGTCTCGCGGTCTGCCGCTCTTGATCGCATTCTTTGCCTGGTTGACCTTCACAGCCTATCTCGCCATTAACCTGGCTGGCGGCTTCATTGTCCTCTGGGGCCTGCTGCCCGTGATCTGGGCGTACAGTCTCTTTGATGCCCTGCAGGGCTGGAGACGATCCTTGGAGGGGAGCGCGGAGCCCCGACCTTCGCTCTTCGATGAGTTGGAACAGGCGACACTTCCCCAGCGCAAGAACCGTGCCTTGGCTGTGGCGCTCAGCGCCATCCCTGGCCTTGGTCACCTCTACCTGGGTGAGATGGGGGTAGGTCTAGCACTTCTAGCTGGTTTCCTGCTGCTCCTCTCGCTGAACAATCTCGCCTACATCAACCTTGGTTTCGTGGTTGTCCCTCTCCTCTGGTTCTACAGCGTCTTTGATGTTCTCTCCCAGGTGCCACTGCTATCCTCTGACGAAGTCTCAGCCAAGCGGCGCGATCCGGCAGCAGGGCAACGTTGGTTGGGGATGATCACGCTGGGCAGTGGGCTGCTGATCCTGCTCGAACGATTGGTCCTTCCTTACCTCAATACGCGCTGGGTCCACCTGCTGCAGCCTTTGATCTTGGCCATCATCCTAATCGCAGTGGGCGCGCGCCTTCTCCTCGGCAATCGCGTTTCAACTCGCATCAGCACTGAGACCGATCTGTCCGCGCAAAGGGGTGAAGACGCATGAGACAGTGGCGCGTCGGAACCATCTCGCTTGGTATCATCTTGC
Source organism: uncultured Clostridia bacterium (assembly GCA_964402415.1). Taxonomy (GTDB): domain Bacteria; phylum Bacillota; class JAAYKD01; order JAAYKD01; family CAYOCI01; genus CAYOCI01. Next base: position 6,908 of record CAYOCI010000081.1, on the reverse strand, counting down.
TGGGCTGCGGAGCTGCCCTGCTCTCTTGGTCGCTCGGCGGACAGCCGCTGCCAGTGCTCTACTTACGTTGGTGGCCCATTGCTCTGATCATACTGGGGCTGGAGATCATCGCCAGCGCGTTGCCTCAGCGTGATAACCAGCCCGCGTTCAAATACGATGGGGCTAGCATCCTGTTGATCGTGATCATCCTCATCGGCTCGCTTGGCCTTTCCCTACTCAACGGACTGGGCCTCCTGGAACGCCTAGCAGCGGTCTATCGACTTTAAAGCTAAGTCTTAAAACAACATGAAACGGAGTACTGGTCCGGGGCCAGGTACTCCGTTTCATTCGTACTCGATTACTTCAACCGCACCACCACCGATGATGAGACACTCTTCGCGTTGGTGGCTTCGAGCTTGACGGTGTTGGTCACCTGGCGCAAAGATCTGTCATCTAATCCAGCCTGGATGCGCACCTGGACCTGCTCCCCTGCTTCGATGGTGCCGATCTGGCAGACAACGGCGCCGTGCTGGCCGTGTTTCGGGATGATGAACAGCCCCTGACTGGTACTGGCAGAGAGAAAAACGGTGCCCTGGGGCAATGGATCGGTTAGCGTCACCTCATAGGCCTGATCTGGTCCGTCATTGCGGATCGTACACCGAAACTGCGGTCTGCCCTGATCGCGGGAGGCACGCTGGTCGATTGACAACGCGGGCCCCCTGGCGACGACTTCGCTCTCCCAATGAGCGCGATTACTGCGCAGGTCAGGGTCATACCCGATGGCACTGACCACCGCCTGAATCGTCATCAAGCCTAGTACCAAGGGTTTAACCCCGACAACGACCGTAACTCCGTTCCCAGGAGGCATCTCCCCGAGTTCACAGTAGACGACGTCTCCGATCTGTCGGCAGTGTCCGTGAACCGCATTCACCCAAGCAAAGTCGGCCCCCGCTGGAATTCTCACGGTCATGGTTACGCGCGTGGCAGGCCCGGGACCATGGTTGACCACCGTGAGATGCGAGCGTAGGATCTGCCCGCGCCTCACCTCAGGCGAAGACTGTACCGTGAGCCGCAGATCGGCAGGTGGAGCCACCGGCAGCGACTGCATGATCATGCCCTGCGGACCGACAACCACGAACGAACCATTGCCGTAGGCACACCCATAGAACAATCCGATCTGCCCAGCATTGCACTCATCCCATAGGCGTCCAACGCTGGATGTGAAGATGCCGTCGCCGACGGCGAGATACTCTCCGCCACCGTGGCAGACCCCGTGGAGCTCATTGGCCCCCCCGCAGGGAACCCGCTCCCACCCCTTGGGCCCCTGGGTGAGAACTGAGCCATCAGCCGCAGCGATAACCATGTTCTCCCGGCCGTGGGCGACGTCGCGTAGATCGCATCTATCTTCACACGGGATCAACGACCATGCCCAGCCATCGGGCGACTCCAGCACCGTCGCCTGGTCGCCCACGGCAGTAAAGTGGTGCCCGCCGTGGGTGATCGCACGCAGTGGTTCCCTGGTGGGCGTGAGCACTGGTTGCCAATCACCACTACCGAACTCCCTGGCTAGGATGGACCCCTTATCCCCCACAGCGACCGTACAATCCGAGCAGCAGGCCACACCGAAGAGATCGATGGCTGGCTTCAGCTCGCGGGTCTCCCAATGGCGGGCATCCCGCGACCAGAGCGTGATTCCGTTAGAGCCCACGGCCACGAATCCTTCGGGACCATGGGTTACCGCCATGAGTGAGCTATCAGTAACCGGATCCACGGTCACCCAGCTCTCACCATCATCCCATGAGCTCATGATCAGTCCGTGGTCGCCGACGGCTGTCCAGAGGCCATCGCCAAAGGCCGCGGCTCGCAGAGCATGCACATGTGCTTCAAACACCCGGGGCAGCCAGCGCTCCACTGGCCGCGGCGGTGGCGCTTCGATGGCGATCGCCTTTTGCGTCCGGTGCCCAGCTGGATCAGGGAGGTGTACGTCGGCCCAAGCATCGGCGCTGAGCTCGATCACCCCTCTGGACTGGGGTAGTAGCATGACCTTGACCGTCGCTTGCTCGCCCGCCCGTAAGCCCCCGACGCCGTAACGCAGCGTCGTCGAGTTGATCATCGCATATCCACCCCGGGACGGCTGGACAGCGGCAATACCGAAATCTCCATGCAGAGCCAGGTCAGCGTATAGATCAGGGGCAAGGTCGGGGCCTGTGTTGAATACCGTCAGCAGCAGCTCGGTCTCTTTCCCCGCCTCACCGCGTTCCGGCTTGCTGCCGAGAGCCAACTTCAGCTGTGCGGTGGCACGCTCGGACTGAAATAGTAGGCCGTGGGGCCCCACCGCGACGAAGCGGTGTTGCCCGTAAGTGACTGCGGTCAAGGGCGGGCTACTGCCTTGATCACCCCTGACGCTGTTGTCTGGAGGCACGCCCATGGGCTGAGGATCTCCACCACTGACCGCATGCCAGTTCTGACCGCCATCGTTGCTGGTGATGACCCGGTCTCCCACCACCACGAACGCTTCATGACCATAGGCGATAGAGCGGAGCTCGCCCGCGGCCTCGATGGCGGCCGCCTCCCAGCTTTGTCCGCGGTCGCTTGAACGGAGGATGGTCCCCCCTGCGCCGATGGTGATGAAAGTTCCCTTGCCATAGGCCAAGTCACTAAGCTGATGTGAAGTAGGAGGGGCTGCACGGTTCCAGGTGATCCCATGGTCTTCGGAGACTAGAACCGTTCCCTGCTCGCCCACTACGACGAAGGCACCTTCACCGAAACCCACCCCTCTGAGGTCAGCACTGGTACTCGAGAGCTGGGCTTGCCAGTGGACAGCTGGCTCGGACGAGGTATAGATCCGCCCCCTCGGGCCGACTGCCACAAACAAACCGTCACCGTAGCCAACACCGCTAAAACCAAGCTCGTCTGGCAACGCACCATCAGGAATGGCCAGCGTCGTCCAAGCTTGACCGTCTGTAGAGATGGCCACTGCCATTTGCCATTGGTCGCCAGACGGTCGCTCGTTCAAGTGATCCCCCACAGCGACAAACACCCCATGGCCAAAGGTGATCGCATGCAGGCAGACGCCGGTGGGCACAGGGGACCACTGCACGCCATCGAGCGACCACCGAGCCAGCTTATCACCAGCCACCATCACAAAGCGGCCATTTCCATAGGCTACAGCATCGGCTAACTCGCCCCCATGCTGGCCTACCCGCCATTGATCTAAGAAGGGCATTCATGCCACCTCCCATGGGAGTGTCTCAAAGCACTTTGCTTTGAGACACTCCCAATGATGTTTGCCCTGCCGGGCAAGTGATGCGTCCTTCGGACATGATGATGCCTTCAGCAACGATGTGTCCTAACGGACATGACGGGCAAATATCGCCACATTGCGAAGCAACATCATATGGCACCGCCATACATCATATCCCGCAGGCGATACATCTTCTCTCTCAGCCTATTCTCCCGGACCTGGGAATGTGTTGGGGCCGAGAAAAGGACCCCATAGTGGGGTCCTTTCGAGGCTCAACTTGGGGTCAGACCCCAACGTCCTAGGGGTCTGACCCCGAGATCCAGGTCAGCCCCGCACCGTTTTTGCGCAACCAAAGACGGTGCTCGCGATAGTGAGGATCATGGCTGGCAACTATCGTCCAGAAACGGTCCGAGTGGTTCATCTCGATCAGGTGAGCCAGTTCATGAACCAGGATATAGTCAATCACTGCAGGCGGTGCCATGATCAGGCGCCAATTAAGGCTCATCCCTCCCCGCGACGAGCAGCTCCCCCAACGGGTCTTCTGATTGCGCAGCGTCACTCGCGTCGGCGCTACCCCCATGATCGAGCCATACGTGTTCAACCGCTCGATCAGATACTGGCGGGCAAACTCCTTCAACCAGCTCTCCACGTAGGTGCGGGCCTGCAGTTCGCCATCGATCAAGCGCCCAGGCAGGATGATGGTGTCTCCCGATAGGGTGGTGCCCTGTTGGCTGGGGTTGCCAAACCTCACCAGACGACCTCGTCCCAGTAGTGTTACACCGTCTGCTGGTGACCAGGTTGGCCGCTCTGCGCACGCGGCAGCACTAGCCAAGCGATCCAGCGTGGCTAACACCCAATCCTGTCGTTCACGGATGAAGGGCTCCACCTGCTCAGAGGGAAACGACCATGGCACCGTCATGGTCAGCCCACTCTGATCCACCCGCAATGTGATCCGCTTCGCCCGTCGGTTGCGACGAAGCGTGTAGACAACGGTGCCCTGGTCTAGTCTGATCGACCGTTCGGTGATGACGACAGAACGCACTTGTTTCTCCATACTTCTACTGATGGCTGATGGCTGATGGCTTCGGGCTATGTATCACCTTGCGCATGATCATCTCATCCACCCCCGGTCGAACATAACCGGTAACCGTGCCAATTGCCTGATAGCCCATACGAGTATAGAAGGCCTGGGCTGACTCGTTGTCAGCGGTGGTGAGCAGAAAAATGTTGGGATTATCCAGGGAGAGCCGTGTCTCCGCCTCACCTAGGAGTAGTCTGCCAACCCCTAAGCCCTGGGCATCGGGGTGAACCGCGATCAGCTTGATATATCCGCTCATGCCAAACATCGCCTTGCGCTGCAACCAGATTAGGCCGACAACACGGTCGTGGTGTGAAGCCACCAGTATTTCGGCGTGGGAGGCCAACGCTCGGGTCAGCATCGCACTGACACGTTCGGTGGTAAAGCCATAGGGAGCGAAGACCGGACAGGCGGCCACGGCGCCAGCGGCGCCGGGAATTAGCTCCGGCGACAGTGCCTGGATGATCACGGACGAAGACATTGGAGTCAGCTCCTTCTCATAGATGTTATCTTCCCAATCATTGTCTAGAGCTTCGATAAAGCGATAGCCATTGCGCCGGTAGAAGCGCTGGGCATCTTCGAACCGTCGCGATGACTCAAGCCAGATCTTCTCGTAACCGGCCCGCCGGGCAAACTGCTCCAGGGTATGGTAGAGCCGCTGGCCGACCCCCTGACGACGGTGGCTGGTGCGGACGTAGAAGCGCTTGAGTTCAGCGGTGATCTCATCCATGGGCCGCAGAGCAATACAGCCCACGATCTGCCCCTCATCAACGGCGACCCAAAAGGCCGCCTTGTCACCGGTATAGCGTTTGGCAGCTTCCTCGATATCGGTCATGATATGGTCGAGATCCACGCTGATATGGTAGTCGCCAATGATATTGGCAACCATCTCAGCGGTCTCCACAGTGTCCACGTGATGGTAGGGACGGATGGTGATCGTCATGGTGAACCTCCGTGAAAGTGCCCGCGGCCCGCAGCCCGCAGTGGGCGTCTGCGGTCTCGGTCTACCAATCTCTAGTTGACCGTCTGGCTGTCGAAGGCGTGCTTTGCGGAACAGACGAAGATACTCGTTAGTCCGACTTCATGATCTCATTCGCTAACGCCCACAAGTTATCCTGTTCGTTCTGCCATTGTCGCGCGTGGTACCATGACGATGTCTGATATGCCGTGGGCGGTGGGTGGCGGGCTGCATGTCCCCTCTTGCCAATATCAGGGGCTTCTAGTATAATCAGCATGGATCTTCTTGGAAGGGAGGTAAGTTGGGATGAACCAAGTCTTGCGTGGCTTCAGGATTAAGAGCAATACTGGGTTTCACGGCGTGAAGCATCGCCGCGCAGGCCTCGTGGTGGCAGCCAAGGGAGGAGTCTATCCTTTTTGCAGCTGTCATAGACCCCGCTTACTCCTTGCACAGGAGACAGCCTCGATCACAAGCATGATCTGAGGTTGGTGAGGCCATGCTCGAGCAATGAGCGTATCAGGCCACGGGTGTGTGACACCTGTGGCCTTTTCATATCCGCCAAAGGATGATGAGGTCACAGGGCATGCTGCCCGTGGCCTCATTCTATCTAATAGGAGGAGTTGACCATGCCTATCCCCCACCAAGAGATGAGACGGATGATCAAGCGAAGGATGGTTGGCACGGAAGGCAACGAGCGGATAGCGGTATTGCAGGCCTGCCTCGCTGAATTCCCCGACTACTATAATGGTCCCTATGGCGAATTGCGCCGATGGGCCCTCGATCTGATCGACCAGACGCGCGTGCAAAAGGGCACCAAGCACCAGGAGCAGTTCGCCATCCCCAAGGAGGGGGCCTCCCAGGTGGTGCTGGTTGGCCCACCCAACGCTGGCAAATCATCACTGCTCAAGGCTCTGACAGGTCGGCAGGTGGTGGTAGGTGACTATCCCTTTACCACCCTGAGGCCAATCGCAGGTATGCTGAAAGTCGGCGGAGCCGTGGTACAGATCGTGGATCTCCCTGGCCTGCTGGACGGTGCGGTGGATGGTAAAGGGGGAGGCAAGGCGCTCCTCGCCTGCATCCGCAGCGCCGACGCGCTGCTCTATATCGTCCCTGCCACTGACGACGGGATTCTCGACGCGCGGGCGGTGGCCGATGAGGTGGAGCGGGCCGGTATTACGCTCCCCACCGGAGTCGTAGTAACCAAGACAGACCTCGGGGCCGTGGATCAGATGGTCCCGGTCATCGCGGAGCTTTTCCCATCCTTGCCTCGGGTCTCTTGCAGTTGTACTCGCGGGGTTGGGCTCGACGACGTACGGCAGTTGGTCTGGGACCTAACCGGGCTGATGCGTATCTACCCGAAGCCGCGTGGGGGTGCCAGTGAGAGCGAGGCAATCGTTCTACCACCCGGCGCCACCGTCCAAGACTTCGTTGCCGCGATCTATCGTCAATGGGTCGATATCTTCAAGCAAGCAAAGGTCACTGGGCCCTCGGCCAAGTTCCCCGCAATGCCAGTCGGGCTTCACCATCCCCTGCAGGACGGAGACACAGTAGAGCTGATCCTACAAGGAAGATAGCGAAAGGGAGCATCCCGCATGGGCAATGTCATTAAGTTAGGTATCTAGACCATACCAACTGAAAAAGAGCGAGGT
>CAYOCI010000080.1:0-18355 GCA_964402415.1 uncultured Clostridia bacterium | reverse complement strand
AATACAGGGGGGATGAGAGAGTGGCAGTTGGTCTGCGTCCAGCCACAGAGGCGGATATTAGCCTCATTCGGGAAATCCATAACGAGGGTATCCTCGATCGGGTTGCCACCTTGGATCTCGAACCACAATCCCTGGAACAAAAGACGCAGTGGTTCAGGCAGCACGGCCCGCGGGAGCCGATCATCGTTGCTTGCGACGATGGTCGAGTGGTAGGCTTCGCCGCCCTGAGCCTGTTCTCACCGCGCATCTGCTATGCCCACGTCTCATCCCTGTCGATCTACATTGCACGTAGCCACCGTGGGCGGGGGATAGGGAAGCTCTTACTCGGCGAGATCTTTGAACGTGGCAAGTCCGTGGGCTGCCGCAAGATCATTCTCAACGCCTTCGCCTTCAATGAGTCTGCCATGGCCCTGTATCGCAGTGGCGGCTTTCGGCATGTGGGCACCTATGAGCGACAAGGGCTCTTGGATGGTCGATGGGTTGATACTGTGATCATGGAAAAGCACCTTGCCGACCATTAGTTCGGGGCATAACGATCAGCATCTTCCCACCTTCACAAGCTGCTTGTCAGCCCCGGCGTGAGCGCCGGGGCTGAGTATTCTTCACCAAGCAAAGCACGCGTACGATAGCAGGCTATCGCCAAAACAGGCGATTTGTGGAGATTAGCGGCGTACAAGCCTCATATCCATCAGTGATCGCTCGTTCCTACGGAAAATAACTTGTCATATGAGGAAATCTATGTTTGTGCATTTTATATCGATGTGTTACTATATATTCAGATCAAAAGATCACTAACATTTCATACCAGGAGGATGGGGAACACAATGAAAAAAGCACTATCTCTCATGGTGACCGGTGCCCTAGCGATCTCTCTCTTGGCTGGCTGCACGTCCAAACCGCCTGCGACAACCACCCCGCCAGCTACCACAACCCCGCCGGCTACCACTACTGCTTCCAACATTGCCAAGGTAGGTCTTGGTCACATCACCTCAGTCGGTAAGTCCGCTGCGTTGGGAACCAAAGACGGCAAAGATGTTCTTCCCATGGGCCAAGTTGACACCATCATCGCCGCTGTCGCTTTTGACAAGGATGGTAAGGTTGTTTCCGTTACCATCGACAACGCTCAGACCAAGGTTGAGTTCAACAAGGACCTCACTCTCAAGACCGATACCAAGGTTGAGGGTCAGACCAAGGTTGAGCTGAAAGAGAAGTATGGCATGCTCAGCGCTTCCACCATCAAGAAAGAATGGTATCAGCAGATTGCTGAGCTGGAGAAGTGGATGGTAGGCAAGAAGGTTGCCGATATCAAGGCCATGAAGGTTGCGAAGAAGGACGACGCTCATCCCGCCGTTCCCGATGTTGCTGAACTGAAGTCCTTGGTTTCCGTCTCCGTCGAAGGCTACATCGCTGCCGTTGAAGAAGCCGAGAAGAACGCTGTTGCCGTCGCCAACGCCGCGAAGGTTGGTCTCGGACATAAGGTCTCCACTGCCAGCTCCAAGGCTTACGCCAAGGCTGCCGATGGCAAGGAGACTCTGCCTGTCGCCCAAGTTGACACCACCATGTCCCTGGTCGCTCTTGACAAGGACGGCAAGGTTGTCAAGGCCATCATCGACAACGCTCAGACCAAGATCAACTTCGATGCCAAGGGTGCCATCACTACCGACCTCAAGGTTGCTCCTCAGACCAAGGTTGAGCTGAAAGAGAAGTACGGTATGCTCAAGTCTTCCACCATCAAGAAAGAGTGGTTTGAGCAGGCTGAGGCTCTCGGCAAGTGGATGGAAGGCAAGACCATCGCTGACATCAAGGGCATGAAGACCGTCAAGAAGGACGACGCTCATCCCAACGTTCCCGATGTTGCTGAGCTGAAGTCTTCCGTATCCATCTCCGTTCAGGACTACCTCTTCGCCGTCGAAGAAGGCTCCAAGAACGCTAAGTAATATTCCCCCACGAACCAAACTCCCCCATCTCCGATGGGGGAGTTTTCTCTTGGCTTATTGCGCCGGACGACCTCTTTCTATATGATGATCTATATGCAGAAGAAGAGGTGACAACATGAAGAAACTGACCGCAGTCTTACTATCGATCATCATGCTAGCATCGATTATGACCGGCTGTAAGAAGCAAACCCAAAGCGAATATACCAAGTATACCGACACGTTCTTTGAGGCGTTTGACACGGCCACGACGGTCGTAGGCTACACCCAGACCGAGCAAGAGTTCAAGGGCTACTTCGGCAAGATCCAAGCACGCTTTGAAGAGTTGCACCGCTACTATGACATCTACCACACTTATGACGGTATCAACAACATCAAGACGATCAATGACAATGCAGGTGTCAGACCTGTGCACGTAAGCAAAGAGATCATCGACCTGATCCAGTTCGCGAAAGGTTGGGAGAAGCGATCCGGTGGCACCACCAATATTGCCATGGGATCGGTGCTTAAGATCTGGCATGATTACCGTACCGCGGGTAAGAACGACCCTGATAACGCCGAACTACCCCCGATGGAAAAACTCCAGAAAGCCAGCCAGCACACCGATATCAACAAGGTCATCGTTGATCTAACCAACAGCACGGTCTACCTCTCTGATCCTCAGATGAGCCTGGACGTGGGCGCTGTGGCGAAAGGCTACGCGACAGAGCTGGTCGCCAAAGAGATCATGGCTGCCGGCCTGCAGTCTGGCATCATCTCGGCAGGGGGCAACGTCAGGGTCCTCGGCAAGCCCCTCGATGGTGTCCGTGAACGCTGGGGGATAGGCATCCAAGATCCTAGCGAGGCCATCTTCTCGGACGAACTGCTGGACACCGTATTTCTCAATAACGAATCGGTGGTCAGCAGTGGGGATTATGAGCGCTACTATATCGTTGCCGGACAGGTATACCATCATCTAATCGACCCCAAGACCTTGATGCCAGGCAACTACTACAGCGCGATCAACGTCATCACCAAAGACTCTGGCGATGCCGATGCCCTGTCGACGGCCGTCTTCCTGCTTCCCTACGAGCAGAGCAGTGCGCTGGTGAGGAGCCTCGAGGGGGTTGATGTCATCTGGGTCTTCAAGGATGGGAAGGTTGAGGCAACTGAAGGTGCCAAGAAGATCATGAAGAGCCTTGGCGCCACCGGTGCCAAAGCAGAATAGGAAACAGCCGCTCACAAAGAGCGGCTGTTTTTCTAGCCAATTTGCTGACAGCGTTCCCCTTTGGCTCCCTTGCCCTCACGCCAGACGCCTGCTCATCACCGCTGCACTGGCCGGGCAGAGGTCGGTAAACTCGGTGGCAGACTTGATCGCATCCGGCGCTTGGGTCCTATCGATACGCTCAAACCCAAGTTCCGCAAAGAACTTAGGCGCTGTGGTGGTCAACAAACATACTTGTGTTACTCCCCTGGCCTTCAGGCTCTCCAGCGTCTCTCCGACCAGCCGTCGACCCAGCCCTTTCCCTGCCCGACTGGCAGCAACCGCCACTGAACGGAGCAGAGCAACATCCCTATACGTCTCCACACCACAAACGCCGACCACTCTGCCGCTCTGTCTAGCTACCAGGAAGTCAAGCAGATGGTCAGAGACGCCCTCAACAGGAAGCGCGTGCTGAACAAGGATGCCGAGGATATCGCCAAGGTCTTCGGGGAGAGCAGCTCCGATGGTCACTGGCTTTATGGCGCCATCAGGGCTAGGTTTACTCGCCCGCGCGAAGCCACTGACGATCGCCACGTCGGGACTGGTCGGACCGTAACCGCAGATCGAAGCGCGACTTCCACAGCAGCTGCCTGCTAGGTCGTCGAGATCGTAGCGTGTAGTGACCTGCACCGAGAGATCTTCAAAGCCAGCCGACACTAGATGAGCCTTATACTCATCAATCTCCAGTGCTCCCCCGACGCAGCTAGCCCAGACAGCGGCTTGCTCGAGCAGCTGTGCGGGGAACTTAGCCCTTTCGCCATCAAACATGATGTCAGATACCGCTAATCGACCACCTGGCTTGAGGACACGGTAAGCCTCGCTGAAGACCTGAGCTTTGTCGAGGGCTAGGTTGATGACGCAGTTGCTGATGATCACGTCCACGCTATTATCCGGCAGGGGGATATGCTCGATATCCCCCTGTAGAAACTCGACGTTGTCAACACCGGCTTTGGCCGCGTTCTCGCGGGCGAGATCGAGCATTTCGGGGGTCATATCCAACCCGTAGACTCGACCCTCGGGACCGACACGCTGGGCCGACAGAAGAACGTCGATGCCCCCACCACTACCCAGGTCGAGGACAGTCTCGCCCCTGCGGATGCTCGCCAGCATCGTCGGGTTCCCGCAACCTGCTGAGGCGAACGCCGCTGTAGCAGGAATCGTTCCCAGTGTCGCCGCATCATAGTTGCTCGCCCCTATCGAGGACCCGCAGCCACATGACGAAGAACCTCCACAACACGAGGGCCCTTTGGCAGCGTTTCTAGCGTGCCTTCCATAGTGCTCACGGACGTGGGCCTTTAGATCAGTCATCTTCCTCACTCCTTACCTGTTCAATCGTAGCGAATAGCGCGCTCAAGATGCTCGCCATGCGGGGCTCAATGGTAATCTGGGTCCATTTACCCCGGACCTGCTCTGTGACCAGGCCTGCTTCCCGCAGAACTCTCACATGGTAGGAAACTGTCGCCTGGGGAATGCCCAACACCTGCTGAAGTTCGCAGTTGCAGACCCCATCGTTGCTCGCCCTTGGTGGACCACAGCAAACACTCAGATCAGGAGCGATTAAGTATTCCAGCAGCGCTATCCGTTTGGGATCAGCGAGGGCCTTGCCTAGCCTCGCTACCTTGAGTCGAAGCAGCTCACTATCCATACCGCACCACCTCAAATCCATAATACTTGATTTGATAGATGATGACAAGAGTGAATGGCGGGAAATCCAACTGATCGGAGATCCGCCTTCGCAGCCAGAACCCGTAGGGGAATGCGTTGAACATAGAGTTCCAGTCTGCCGCATACAGAGATTGCGCAGGCAGATCGCTAGCGCTATAATATAAGTAAGTGCTTATATGGTTATACCAACAATCTAGGTGGTGAATGTGAGATATGCTCGATCATTGGGAAATGCTCATGAAGGCGCTTGGCCAGTCGACGCGGCTGAAGATCATCATGCTGCTGGCCAGCCGCGAGCAGTGCGTTTGTGAACTAGAACGGATCATTGATGTCAGCCAACCGGCGATCTCACAGCACATGCGGGTACTGAAGGCGGCGGGGCTAGTGAAGGAACGCCGCGATGGTCAGTGGATCTACTATCGGCTGGATAAGGGGTACATGGGCGAGACGTTACGGTCTTTCCTTGGCGCTCTCGACGATCCGCGGAGTGCGGTTAAAGATATGGAGAACGAGTGGCAGCGGCTAGACGAGCTGGATCGTGATCCCTTAGTGCCGTGTCGCCCCTGCAATCAGGGGGATGGGCGCTGTGAGTGCGGAAGATAGGCGGCAGGCAACAAACTGATTGGAGGAGAGTCTAGTGAGTAAAGAGAAGGCACAAGGCATAGGTTTTTTTGAGAGGTATCTCTCCATATGGGTGCTTCTGTGTATGGCCGCAGGCATTCTCATCGGTAAGTTCCTGCCGGCGGTTCCTGCACTTCTTGAGAAGTTCCAGTACGCGCAAGTCTCCATTCCCATCGCGGTTCTGATCTGGATCATGATCTATCCTATGATGCTCAAGATCGATTTCCAGGCGATTAAGAATGTCGGCAAGAACCCCCTGGGGCTGATCATATCAAGCGGAACCAGTTGGCTGATCAAGCCCTTCTTGATGTTCGGGCTGGCCACCGTCTTTTTTCACGTGGTCTTCAAGGCATTCATTCCGACAGACCTCGCGCGTGACTATGTCGCCGGTGCGGTCCTCCTAGGCGCGGCGCCTTGTACCGCCATGGTCTTCGTTTGGAGCTACCTGACCAAGGGCGACCCTGCCCACACCCTTGTCCAGGTCTCTGTCAATGACCTCCTAATTATCTTCCTCTTTACCCCCATCGTGTCGTTCCTCTTGGGCGTTTCCAACATTCAGGTGCCGTGGGAGGTACTGCTGTTCTCAGTCGTACTGTTTGTTGTTATCCCGCTAACGGCTGGCTTCTTTACGCGCCGTCTGCTGATCAAGAGCAAGGGAGAAGAGTACTTCACCAAGGAGTTCTTGCCCAAGTTTGATGGCATCACGACCGTCGGTCTGCTCCTGACACTGGTCATCATCTTCACATTCCAAGGCAATGCCATCCTTGATAACCCGCTGCACGTGCTCCTGATTGCCGTGCCGCTCATTCTCCAGAACACACTCACGGCAGCGTTTGCGTATTGGGGATGCAAATGGGCAAAGTTGCCACATAATGTAGCCGCTCCTGCCGCGCTCATCGGCGCCTCGGACTTCTTCGAGCTGTCGGTAGCGGTGGCCATCACCATATTTGGTGCTAACTCGCCGGTCGTACTCGTCACCACGGTAGGGGTTCTTACCGAGGTTCCCGTGATGCTATTGCTTGTCAAGTTTGTCGACAACACCCGTCACTGGTTCCCTAAAGCAAAGGAGCTGAAAGCCCAATGAGAGTCGCGCTCATTGCCGACATCCACGCCAATCTTCCAGCGCTAGAGGCAGTCTGGAAGAGCATCGAGACCCAACAGGTTGACCAGGTGTTCTGTCTGGGAGACCTAGTTGGTTACTATCCCTGGCCGAACGAAGTGATCGACTTCATTCGCAACAAACGAATACCCTGCATTCAAGGCAACTACGATGAGGGCGTCGGCGAGGAGCTAATGGTCTGCGGCTGCGACTTCAAGGACGACGACTCTGCGCGCCTGGGCGGTATCTCCCTTGATTGGGCGATTGAGAACACCACTGACGAGAATAGGCTCTGGCTTCGCGATCTCCCTAAGGAGATGCGCCTAGAACTTGGCGGTCGGAGGGTCTGGCTCGTTCATGGCAGCCCGCGCAGGAACAACGAGTATCTCACCGCCCAGTTTCCTGAGCAAGAACTGGGGTCCGTTCTCTCGGATGGAGAGGTAGATATCCTGATCTGCGGCCATACGCACCTGGCATATCATCGCCAGATTGGCAGCAGCCATGTGATCAATGCTGGCAGTGCTGGCAAGCCAAAACACGGCAACCCTAACGTCACCTATGTGCTGATTAACCTAGATACCCAGGTCAGCATCTCGATCATTGAGGTGCCCTACGATCATGATGCAACTGCTGCGGCAACTGTGGAAGCCGGTCTGCCTGAAGCCTTTGCTCAGATTCTGCGCACAGGGAAGGCGTAGGGGCGAGATAATGAAAGAGTGGACTACGGTGAGCGAGCAGTTGATCCGGTATGTGAGAAACGGCGGCGGATCACTGTGCGTCTGGCTGGGCGTCGATGAGACGTGATGAACCATGGAAGAGAGGCCGTTCGGGTCAACGGCCAAGCCGAAAGAGGCTATCACCTATGAGCAGGATGCCCTACAGCCTGGGCTGACGCTCTACCTCGATGGAAGACTAGCGTCTCTGAGCGAGATCACCTTTGAGCTGTTTCTCCTGGGCTTCGCCACAATCCGACGAACAAGCTGACTGTGATGGCAGGGACCGATTGGACGGGGGGTATCTCCATGACTGGAACGAGAGACAACAGAGGACCAGCAGTTCCGCTCTGCCCGATCTGTGGAAGGGTGGGGCAGAGAGTGCCGAACACTACAGTAGAGCACCAGGTACAACCAGGGCTTGAGATAGGCGAACAGCGGCACTTCCTGTGTAAGACGCCTGGTTGCAAAGTCGCTTACTACACAGAAAATGGCGAGGCGGTGATCTACCAGGATCAACTGGTGAATAAGATCTGGTTCAAGGATGTACCTTCCCCCACCCCCATCTGTTACTGTGCCAATGTGACCGACGAAGAGATCATACACCATGTGGCAGTGCTACAGTGCTGCTCGACCTTGGATGATATACAAAGGCATACAGGGGCGAATCTTGGCTGTGAGTGTCTGACCAAAAACCCTACCGGTGGCTGATGTATATCGGCGGTGCAATCGGTGATTGCCAAGGCCCTCGCGATGAGGAAGCAATGAGTCAAAACAACAGGGAGTGTCCTACGCGCATGGCGCTGTTAGGACACTCCCTGTTTGCTATTTGCCACTTCATAAAGAAGCTGGTATTTGTTAACTCTAACATAGATGTCCACGCAAAGGGGCGAGCATGATGCTACGGTCGCTGGTTCGGAGGTTTGGTTACTGGGTACGGGCGGCCGCAGCGCGGGAGGGGCAACCGGGTGCCCCGCAAAGTCACCCCAAGCTGAGCCATAGCCTGGAGGACAATCTACACACGCTACAGGCGCTGATGGGTGAGACGTCGGATCTGATCATCAGGCGGTTTAGGATCGGGCGGCGGGACGGCCACCACGCTGTCTTGGCCTTCATTAATGGGCTTGTGGATCGGAAACAGATCAACCAAGGGATCCTGCAACCCTTGATGAGCCAGGCGCACCTACCCAGCGGGGCTGGGGAGCTAATCGAGCACCTGCAGTCCAGTGTGATCAATATCGGTAATGTGCACTGCCAAGCGCACTGGGATGATATCCTGGATCAACTCCTCCGCGGCAGCGCCCTACTGCTGCTTGATGGCTCCGTTGAGGCGGTCTGCTTGGATATCCCCGGTAGTGAGAAGCGCAGTGTGGAAGAGCCAGCCAGTGAGGTCGTGGTCCGAGGACCTCGTGAAGGTTTCGTGGAGAGCATCAGCGTCAATGTGGCTTTGCTCCGGGGAAGGATCAGACATCCCGGACTGGTCTTCTATAGTATGTCGCTTGGCGACAAGACCAGAACCAAGGTCATGATCGCCTACTTTCGACATCTCGCCAGTGAAGAGGTGGTGAATGAGGTCAAACGTCGACTTAGCAATATCGAGGTAGACAGTATTCTGGAGTCGGGATACATTGAGCAGTACATCGAAGATGCGCCGCTCTCACCGTTCTCCACGGTCGCCTATAGTGAGAGGCCCGACAGCGTGGCAGCCCGCGTTCTCGAAGGGCGGGTGGCCATCTTGATCGATGGCACGCCGCTAGTCTTGACAGTACCCCATCTTTTTGTTGAGAGTTTGCAGAGCCCAGAGGACTATTATGTCCGGCCATTCTATGCCAGTATCATACGGTTACTGCGTTTCCTTGCTCTTGCCCTAGCGTCGATCGCCCCGGCTGTGTATGTGGCACTATCCTCCTATCATCAGGAGTTGATCCCCACCCCGCTCTTACTGACCATGAGTGCAGCGACTGAGGGAACGCCTTTTCCCGCTATCGTGGATGTGCTGGTCATGGGGGCCATCTTTGAGTTGCTGCGGGAGGCCGGGGTGCGGCTCCCTCGTCCCGTCGGTCAGACGATCAGTATCGTCGGGGCTCTCGTCATTGGCCAGGCGGCCGTGGCGGCTGGCATAGTTGGCGCACCAGTCGTGATTGTGGTAGCGGTCACCGCGATTACTACCTTTATTCTCCCCAATCTGTCCGAGGTGACTCTGTTTTTGCGCTTCTTTCTCGTGCTTCTCGCCTCGGTCTTCGGTGCGATCGGTATGACCATTGGACTTCTGATGATCCTTGTCCATTTAGCCTCGCTACGCTCCTTTGGAGCTCCTTACCTGTCGCCATTCGCACCACTGACGGTCAACGACCTTAAAGACACTACCATCAGAGCTCCCCTCTGGACGATGTTGAAACGACCCCGAGTCATCGAGTGGCGCGATCCAGAACGGGAAGAGTCGGGGTTGAGGCCAGAACCGCCTCCCGCCCCTTCTAAGAAAGGGCATCATGTCAAAGAAAAGCGAGAGTCGAAACGCTAGTTGTCGGGTCGGCAAGGCTCTTCTGCTCGGAGCGATGACGCTCCTCTTGATCACTGGTTGCTGGGATCGCCGGGAGCTTGACTCACTGGCCATCGTGATGGCTGCGGGGGTGGACCTAGCGGAGCAAGGGGATGTGATCGAGCTCGTCACGCAGATTGTCCAACCCGGGTCAGTGCGCAAATCGGAGACGGGCGGGCAGTCTGGCGGACAATCAACGTTCATCATAAAGAGCGTAGGAAGCAACGTAGCTGATGCCGCCACCAATACCAACAATGACCTCAGTCGTCATCTATACTGGGCGCACAATGAGGTGCTGATTATCAGCGAGGTCTTGGCTCGGCAAGGGGTTCGCTCCGTGTTGGACTTCTTCTATCGTACCGTCGAGCCCCGCGAGAGGATGCAACTGATGGTCTGCCGTGGGAAGCCCGAGGAGATATTGAGTGCCAAAGGCGTTTTTGGTACGGTACCGGCTCTATCGCTGGCAGACATCATCGGGCCATACCGCAGAACCTCTACGACAGTATCCATGGATCTGCGTGACTTTCTCGATACTCAACTCAGCAAGACCACTTCCGCCTATCTCCCCATTGTTCAGCGGCACGAAGATCACTTTGCCATCACTGGCACCGCTGTGTTTGATGGCGATCGGATGGTCGGTGAGTTCACCCCGCAGGAGACCAGGGGCCTACTGTGGACACTAGGGCAGGTCAAAGGCGGGATGTTGGTGGTAGGGAGCCAAGACGAGGCGATCAGTCTGGAGATCAGACGTGTATCGTCGCGGGTTTCGACGCGAGTCAGCGGTGGGGTACCCTATGCTTCCGTCACGATCTACGTCGCGAGCAGTCTAGGATCGCAGATGACAGCTTCAGATCTATCCACCCCAGAGATGGTCGAGACCTGGGAGAGCAGCGCCAGTGAGGTTATCAAAGCTGAAGCCCTCTTGGCGCTGAGGAAGGCACAGCAGCTCAATACGGACCTCTTTCGTTTCGGGGAGAGGATTCATCGAGACCACCCCAGTGAGTGGAGGAAGCTGGAGAAGAGCTGGGACTCACTCTTCCCTCGACTGGCAGTCGAGATCACCGTTCAGTTTACGCTTGAACAGACTGGCATGGTCAGCAAGCGTATCGCGCCCTTCGATCCTTAGGAGCTCCAGGACAGCAGGCATGGCGAAAATCGCAGGGAAATGGGGTGCTGAGCAGTGAAGCTAGAACAGGGCAGAATATCCAGCTCACAACTCATCTACCTGGTCGTGGGCTTCACCATCGGGTCTACGGTGGTCTACCTGCCCGGACTGGCGGCTGGACGCGCAGCATGGTTGGCGATCGGGGTTGGCGCGGTGGAGGGGCTGGCGCTGGTCGCCATCTACACGGTTCTAGCCTCGCGCTTTGAGCGCTCCAACCTGGTGGAGATTAGTGAGCAGGTCCTTGGTCCAGTCCTGGGGGGACTTGCCTCTCTACTGTTTTTATGGTTCTGTTATCACCTGGGAACCCTGGTACTGCAGAACTTCACCGATTCTGTCTCAGCGCTTATCTTGCCGGAAACCCCTGCCTTGGCGGTCAAGACCCTGGTGATCGTGGTCTGTGGATATGCTGCACAAGCAGGGATCGAGGTGATCGCGCGCTCGGTGCAGGTGGTGGTTGTCGTCTATGTGGCCACGATTGTTATACTATTTGCCTTGTCGTTCAGTGTGTTTCGAGTTGAGTACCTGCTTCCGCTTCTTGATGTCCCCATGGGGAAGTTTCTCTGGGCTGCCCATCAAGTAGCTACCTTCCCGCTTGGCGAGACCGTGCTCTTCTTGATGATAGTACCGTTCGTCAATACCCAGTCGCAGACCAGGTCGGCTTGGGTCAAGGGTCTGCTCACCGCGCTCAGCCTTCTGGTCCTGTCGGCGCTCCGGAGTACCCTGTCCTTAGGAGATGGCATGAGCGTCTATGCCTTTCCAGGTTTCCAGAGCGTTCGCTTGATCAATATCGGCAAGTTCCTGACGCGGATCGAGATCATCGTGATCATCGAAGCCCTGTCCATGATCTTCGCCAAACTCGCTCTGTTGTACTATGGCGTCGTGCTGGGGTTAGCGCAGGTCTTTCGCCTGCAGTCGTACAAGACACTAATAACACCTGTCGGCGGGCTGATCATCCTGCTTTCGGAGGTTGATATGCGCAATTACACGGCCATCGTCAGCTTCGGAAACGATGTTTACCCGCTCTACTCACTCATCTTCGAGCTGGGCATCCCCCTGCTGTTACTGATCATCGCTGTGATCCGCAGGCTTCCCAAAGGAGTGCATAACCGCTGTGCGAAACCCTAGCGTTGTCGTTGTGATCGTGTCGATCTATCTGTTTGCCGCCCTTTTTCAGCTGCCATCCATCCGCAAGAGAGGCCTAAACGATCTGGCTCTTTACTCGCTTCTGATGCTGCTGGGGCTGGCGCTCAACGTGTTAGCCGCACTGGGAGTGAGATTTCCCAGCGTTGGCGATGGCATCACCACAGTCATTCGTGGCTGGACAGGGAGATGATGAGGGAGTCTCTGGCGGGGACGGGAGATCGCCTACTCGCGGGTCGCAAAAGCAGGAATCCCTGTAGTGGAATCGTCTTCTATAAAGAGAGGAACGGGATGATGTGAAATGGTCAGAAGATAGCCCAAAGACTGCGGTTACTCCTTGCCCCGTTTGTGGAGAGGTGGGGCGAAGAGTGCCCAGCATTACGGTAGAACACCAAGTGAGACCAGACACCGCAGTTGGCAGAGAACGGTATCTCCTATGTGAAACACCTGAATGCCAGGTCGCTTACTACACAGCCGACGGCGGGATAACGATCAGTCAAGATCAGTTGGTAAACAAGATCTGGTTCAAAAACGTGACCCCCCCAACCCCGGTCTGCTACTGTGCCAACGTTACCGACGAGGAGATCATCCACCATGTGGCGGTGCTCCGGTGCTGCTCTACCCTAGAAGATATCCAAAGGCATACAGGTGCGAATCTCGGTTGTGAGTGCCTGACCAAGAACCCCGCCGGCGGCTGATGTGCCTCTGCGGTGCAATCGGTGATTGCCAAGGCTCTCGCCATGAGGAGCGAGCAAAGCGGTTAACATCCCATATGACCACAGAGGCCGCCTCGTCGCATGGACGTGGCGGCCTCTGTGGTCTGACTTACATAGCCCTGAGTTCAGGGTTACCCCGAGATGGATGCCGAACTGTCCTTGTTAGCCTCGTACGCGAACCCAACCAGCCCCAGTACCATTAGCGACGCGCCGGCAAGAACCTTCGGCGTCAGTGACTCACCAAGCAACAGCAGCGCGCCCACCACACCCCAGAGGATTGACGACGATGATATCAACCCTGCTCGGCCAGCACCGATGTAACGCATGGCCGTGTAGAACAGCGCCAACGAAAGTCCCAGCGACACCGCTCCACTGGCAATGATGCCAGGCACCACTCGCCATGAGACTGCCATGGAGCTCCCCAAGCCCAGCGAAAGAAGGGCCATAACAACGCCCGCAGCCAGGGCCTTGATGCAGACGAGGCTGATGGCGGGAATGTCCTGCCCAAGTAGTCTTCCCAGGTTGTTCTCAGTACCCCAGCCCAGATAGCCGAGTGCGATCAGCAGATTGCCCAGCGAGCTCCCGGTCAGCAAGCTGCCGCCTGAATCCGGCAGCGATAACCAGATGCCTCCGGCTACGATAGCAAGGCTCGCCCAGATCGTGTTTCTCGTTAGTTTCTCCCTGAAGATGACGAAGGCGAGAAATGCCGTGAACACGGCCTCCATGTTGATCATCAGAACGCCCTGAACTCCCGAGGTGAGCTGTAGGCCCATGAAGTAAAGGCTTGGTCCGAAGACAGATCCAGCCAGCAGCCAGAGTATCGCTACCTTCGGCTTTGTGAATCGCACCTTTCCAGCCCTAAGAGCCCATGGCATGAGCGCCAATCCCGCCGCAAAGTACGTCCAGGCTCCCGCTGTGAGAGCGGGTACATTCTCAACCATAATCCACTTGTTGAGCACAGTAAACAGACCAACCAGCGCCGCTGAAGCTAACGCTGCCACATATCCCCAGAGGAAGCGTGGGCTCAAGTCAATCTCACTCCTATCTCATATAGGTGCTCACGACATCCCGCAGATCGCCAATCATCGCCCTGAACTCATCTGCACTCGCTCCTTCTTGCAGACAATGCTCTAGATGATCATCCAGAACTATGGCGGCGACTTTACGCAGCGCCGCCTCAACAGCGGCGATCTGGTGCAGAACATCGGCGCACGGCTTTCCCTCCTCCGCCATTTTCCGAACCGCTTTGACATGTCCCTCGATGCGGGCCAAGCGTGCGATGACGTCAGTGCTTTGAGGATGATTATGGCTCACCCAATCACCTCCTCATCCCATCCCCCCGGGGGGGATAATTTAGAAAGATTATCTCATGGATTGCTTGCTAGAGCAACCATGGTATTCCGATGCCATAGCTCACCAAAGTGATGCCGTGCTTAGGTACGACCTCGCTCTGTTTGAAGCGAAACCTGCCGACTAGTGATACTCTGCAAGTCTTTCCATATGGGCAATGGAGGCAGTAGCTTGAGCGAGATGTGTTGACGTACGAACATATGATCCTCATAATGTGACTAGGAAGTGTTTGCACAGATTGGAGGATTACTACATGACCTCAAGCCACTTGGTGGGAAAATGCGGCTTATACTGCGGGGCGTGCACCGTCTATGTCGCTCAGCGAGATAGCGAGACATGGCGCAAGAAGATCGCTGACAACAGCAACTGCACTCCTGAGCAGGTACGGTGCAATGGGTGCGGCGATCTCACATCTGATTGTTGGGGCAATGGCTGCAAGATTGTCCTATGTACGAGGGCTAAGGGCGTCAGCTACTGTTATGAGTGCCCTGAATATCACCAAGAGAGCTGCGAGAAGTTCAGCGGACTGTGTAAGAGTTATCTCCAAGCCGGAGTGGACCTGCGCAAGAACCTGAGCCGCATTCAGACAGGTGAGACGGAGGAGTGGCTGCGGGAGTCGGCCGCCCGCTTCACGTGCCAAGCCTGTGGTAAGCCCGTTTCTGCTTGGTTTAGCGAGTGCCATCATTGTGGTAGTGCGCTTAGGTGAGTGAGTATAGACCTGCTGGCTGGTTGAGTTATAGAGCCGTCTGCCCTTTGTTTGAGGGTAGATGGCTCGCCGTGTTTGCGCCTGGACAGTCGCCATATAGTTGACGCGCGGACGTTCACAAAATCGTAACATCCACGACAAACGTCCTCGAAGTCTTGTGCTTATCCTGTAGACAGTCGAGCACATTCATGTACAGGCTAGGATCAGGATGAGCTCGGACTAGACAACATATCTCGATTGGAGGGGTTCACTATGAAGAAACAATGGATCGCAATCGCACTTTGCGTGGCGCTAGTGGGTGGTGCTCTGTTCGTGGGTGCTCCCAAGGCTCTAGCGTATGGTCGGATGGGCAACATGATGGGAAGCCGCTCTTTTGTGGGTCAGATGATGCAGAACTACACCACTTCTGTGCCGACGAGTGACGACGATGACTGGACGAACGGTACTGGGTGGATGAACAAGATGCACACCCCGGAAATGTTCGAGGCCATGAAGAACGGCACGATTCTGGAGTACATGAACTCCCCCGAGGTCCGCGAACAGTTCAAGGACACACCTATGGGCGACATGATGTATTCTCCTGAGGTGCAGCAGTTGATGCAGTCACCTGAGATGCAGAACCTGTTGAACTCTGATGCCTTCAAAAAGATGCAGTCTTCCCCTCAGGTCTGGCAGATGCTCTCACGCGGCGCTGCATCGTGCCATGGATTTGCTGGTTACGCGCAGGGCAACCAAGCGCAAGGCCAGGAGAGTAGCGGAGGGTATTAGGAGTATAGTCGCAAGAGGGCTTCTCGTTCTTGAGAGCCCTCTTACGCTATTTGCCGCTCAACGTTGTTATACTAAGATCAAGACATGCCGCAACAACTGGTACGCGAAGGAGGTCCGATCGTGGCTCAAGAACACATCCTGGTCGTGGATGACGATGAGCGACTACTGCGGGTGACAGCGCAGTACCTGACGAGCGAGGGCTTCAGCGTCATGGAGGCTCGCGATGGGGATCAAGCTCTCCTGGTCTGGCGTGAGCGCCAGCCGGACCTAATAGTACTGGACTGGATGCTCCCCAAGCAGAGTGGCTTAGAAGTGGCCAAGACGATCAGAAAGCACTCGAACACCCCGATCATCATGTTGACCGCTAGGACAGATGAGACCGATAAGCTCTTGGGGTTGGAACTGGGCGCCGATGACTACCTAACCAAACCTTTCAGCATGCGCGAACTGGTCGCCCGCATCAGAGCGGTCTTGCGCCGCGCACGCCCTGAGGAAGAGCAAGGGCAGGTAATCGAGTACGGGGAACTGGCCATCGATCTGATGGCACATACTGTCCATCGTGGCGAGGAGGAGATTGTCCTCACAGCCACCGAGTTCAAGATTCTCGCCATATTGGCCCAAAACCCCAACCGCGTCTTCTCGCGTCTGCAACTCATGGAAACTGCTATCGGCGATTACTACGAGGGCTATGACCGTACCATCGATACCCATGTGAGTCGCCTACGGCGTAAGCTAGGCATGGAGTCCCTGATCCAGACTGTACACGGTGTCGGTTACAGGTTAGTCCCACCGAGGGGGTGAAGGCGTGTCACTGAAGATGAGGCTAACTTGGGCCTTTGTCGCGGTAGCATTTATAGCCCTGGCGCTGGCATCATTGGGCTTTAATCTCGGCATGTACCGTTCCATGGCGCAGATGCATGACCGGATGATGCATAACACTGGGATGATGTCCGCCGCCACGTATGCCAATGTCACGCTCCGCTGGAGCTTTCTATCAAGCGCTACCGCCTTTGCCATCGCAGCCATGGTCGGCTTCTGGACGGCACGGCGCATCACTCGCCCGCTGACCCATCTCCGCGATGCGGTACAGCATATGGGCCTGCGCGATCTCTCCCAGCGTGCGCCGGTCGAAGGCGATGATGAGATCGCCGAGCTGGCTGTGGCGTTCAACCGCATGGGCGAACGCCTGGAAGCCGAAGAACGGTCACGACGTCAGTTGCTAGCCGACACCGCCCATGAGCTGCGCCACCCTCTGGCGGTGCTCAAGGGGCGTCTGGATCTGATGCAGGACGGCAAGGTACCCATCGATCAGGGAGGGCTGCTGCCGCTGCAAGACGAGGTGATACGACTGACCCGACTGGTCGGCGACCTTCGCGACCTTAGCTTAGCCGAGGTTGGGGCGCTATCACTGAACCCCGTCGAACTAAAGATCGCAGATCTGCTTGAGACACTGATCGGCAATCTCGAACCTGTGGCCGAAGCAAGGGAGATTCAGTTGGTCGGACAGATATCTGAGAGTCTGCCCGTGATCATGGCTGACCCTGATCGGCTGCGTCAGGTCTTCATCAATCTCATCTCCAATGCCCTACAGCACACGCCAATGGGCGGGCTTGTGCAGGTCACCGCTTGGCACGATCAGACCAGAGTGCATGTGCGTGTCTGTGATACCGGCCCGGGCATCCCCGATGAGGATACCCCTCACATCTTTGATCGCTTCTACCGAGCCGATAAGTCGCGGATGCGTGCGACCGGGGGCAGTGGCCTTGGGCTTGCGATCGTACGCAGTCTTGTCGAGATGCATCATGGTGAGGTGAAGGTAGAGGGCGTGGTGGGCACGGGGACGTGCTTTGTGATCGCGATCCCGATAACGCAGTAATGCAGTGGACAGGGGATTACCCCTGTCTTCTTCGCGTACGCAAACGGGCAGAAGCGGTCTGTAGCCTATCGGCAGAGAAGGGGAGCGCCCGATACTGCGGGACGCCCCCCTTGCTTGTGTTGGTGGTAGTAGCTATTCCGCTGTGTTACCCTGGGATGCCTGCTCGTTCGGCTTCTTCTGGAAGGCCTTCATCAAGCCCCCCATCATCAGCAGATGGGACAGAGGGCAGATCAGGATCATCAGTGGTGCTAGGAAGCGTGAGATGCCTGACCTGGGGAAGAGGAACGCAAGCGCTAGGGGGATCATGCAGGCAAGCATCATCCAGATCATGTGCTTGCCATGGCCTCCATGACCACCGTGGCTGCTTTGATCGCCGTGATTGCCGCCGCCGCAACAGTCGTGGTGGTTGTTTTTCTTCTCCATAAGCTCCTCCTTAGCGTTTCTTGAGGGGTCAGCCTCTACCGGGTCTGGTGCTGACCTGCCCCGCCCTTACTGCAGCAACTTCCGCCTTGACCCTTGCTGCTCGAGCCGTGACAGCATGAGCTACTGCGTTTGATGATGAGGAATACGGCAGCGGCGAGAATACCGTAAGCGATAACCTGTTGTAATGGTGAGATCATGGTCTTTCTCCTCTCGTAGTGCGACCCATATCATGTAGTAAGCAAGTAGCGTGCCAATCGATAGTGGGTGATCTGCCCAGCATTTCAGCCGGGCAGGCCCAGTAGGGAGTATCATATGCTACACTTCAGGACCTGCGATCATATGAAAAGATGCAGTGTATGGCCAGTGTCCGTGACTGATGCCAGCAAACAGCGGTGGC
>CAYOCI010000079.1:0-18653 GCA_964402415.1 uncultured Clostridia bacterium | reverse complement strand
TGGTCATACCGTGAGCGAGCTTAACATGCGTCGGTATCCAGTCGCAGAACGTGCCGCAGACCATGCAGGCGCCTAGTGTAACGGTCTTCATGTCATCGCCATCCTCTCCAGCTTGCCAGTCTTGCGCCAGTGATAGATTGTCGACCTGGGCACTCCAACGGTGTCAGCGATCTCGGTGAGCGGCACGCCTTGGGCTCTCAGATTGACAATTTCCTGGGCATCAGCAGGCGTTAGCTTCACCAAGCTATTCCCTACTCGCCGTCCGCCCTGTAGTCGCTCGAAGGCCGTCTCTACCGTGCATGGCGCGAGGATCGCCACCGTCAGCGCCGCCCAGTTCATGGTCGTTCCCCAGCTGAGCACGTTCATGGCTCCACCTCAAGGTCGGTAACTATACTCTTGCCTTGGCAGTAATCCCACGCCATGCATCTTGAACCGCGGCACTTCTCGGCTAGGCACCCGCCTTCCACCCAACCGCAGTCGTCGCAGTGGTATGGCTCAATCTGCACATAACCAACCCCAACGTCGCAGTATTCCGCATCGGTTTTGCCGCCGCACCGCGGGCAAGTCTTGTCATATCCTTGGGACATCTTATCTCCCTCACTTTCCCGGCTTCCCGACCAGCTCGGTGAACCTTGCCATGACCTGCTTCAACAGCTCGGCCTGTGGCATCAGCCACTCCTGGCGGTCGACGTTGTAGGCGTCCTGGTTGACCCAGCCGCGCCGCCCCATAGGATCGAGCGTAGGCTGGAACATATAGCGCTTGCCGTCCCAGACGATCTGCATTCCCAGGCACCTCATGCCGTGAAGGATGCCGGCTAGCTCCTGGCCACCAACCTCCCAGCCGGTGCTAAACATCCGCATCCACAGATGACTGTCACGGTCCAGATCCGGGCGCGGATCGCGGCTGAACATCGGCACTGTCTCCCAGCCCGTGTTCTCGATCACGATGCCGAAGTCGATCGGCGGCTGGAGCGTGGCAGGGTTGTCTTTGAGTAGCCTTGCTAGGCTCATGGCTGAATCACCTCGCTTCTGGCTCACTTAGTGAGCCAAGTGATCCCGGTGAGCCAATGGTGAGCCACACTGAAAGCACTGCTGTGTCTGGCTTTGAGGCGTGTCCGGCTCACTCGCTCACTCTTTTTCGCGATTCACTCACCATATAAATACCCCTACCCTTGCCGTAGTTAGGTCGACCAAGGGTGGGTAGTCTCTATAAGAGAAACTACGTTTCTAAGTGAGCCAGTGAGCCAATGTACTATAAAGCCCAGTTCTCATGCGGCTTTCAGCCTGGCTCACTCGGTGGCTCACTCGTGGCTCACTCCCCATAGAGTGAGCCAGTTCTGACGCTGATGAAGTACTGTCGCGAACCGTCCTCAGTTCGACGTACCTTGAACCTGCGCTTTTTGCCGTCCTGGGTCTCCGTCTCAATCCAATCACGCTCAGCCCAGTCCCGCAGGATCCGGTTGGGATTGTAGCCCCCTTGCTCCATCACCTGGTCGAAGACGTGAGGAAGGATCAGCACGAGGTTGTTGATCGTCTCCACCTTGCCATAGCGCTCGTCGAAGATGCTGCTGCCAAAGCGGCCCTTGTTGGCATAGAACCAGCTCTGCAGATACTCCATCGCCCTGGTCGCATCATCCATCCCGGCCGCCGCTTCCAGCTGTGCCAGCGTCACCGTGGCCAGCCCCAGTGCCTGACTCAGCGCCTCAGCCTCGTCGAGCGCGTAGAGCCACTGGCTCGCGTAGAAGTCAGCTAGGACCATGAGTGCTAGTCCAGAGATGTGACTGCTGGCCTTGTCACTGTCGGTCTGCTTGATCCGCTCGACCAAGGCGTCAAAGTCTGTCTTAAGTGCCTCGCCATCGCTGTCCATCATGCCGAGCAGGCGACGCACGAACAGCGGACCGGCGGTACCGTAGTGATCAGCCGCGCTCCGGTGGATCTGCCCGGCCAGCTCCTCATTCGGGATCGGCTGGCCATAGATCTCGATCGCACGTGTTGCGATGCCGCCGGTGCTGCTTTGCGATGACAGCGGCTCCTCGCCGGTGGTGAGCGCAATCGTCCGCCACTGGGCGAACTGCTGGAGCCCTCCACCCTTTGCCCCGCGGGCTTTGCCCTTGCCAAGTCCGATCAGGTAGACCAGGGACTCCACGAACCCCTGCCTATCCCCGACCACCTGGCGCTCATCGATGCCCAATGGCAGGTCAGAGTATAGTGATGCCAATCTCTCCAATCCGACCTTTGTCGCGTTGAAGTTGGCCATGATCGTCTCCGGTTCACCCCAGACTGAGAGCGCCGCTTTGAGCGCTGCCGTCTTCCCGCCCCTGGATGGGCCCCAGGAGTGTAGAATGAACACGCGCTGACCCAGGATCTTGAGCATCGGCGCCGCGAAGGAAGCTGCCATCATCAGTCGTGCTACAGCCATCTCCCTGAGCGGCTTTGTCATCTCGACCCACCCCGCCAGTGTGCCGCGCTCATGGTAGCCCGCGGCCACCCCAGAGGCTCCGCCGTCCTCAACGTCTAGCTCAATCTCTCCCTGGAGCCCCGGAATGAACTGCCTGGTACCAACCCAGCCCATGTGGCTGGTAGAGCGCACCAGCGGCAGCGTGTCCTTGTTCATCGCCTCTACGTCCGCCAGGTAGCGCACTAGATGCTTAGAGCTCTCACTCGTCACCGGCAAGCCCTTGTTAGCCAACATGATCAATGAGGTTCGATTGAACACGGTCGCCCTCGGCGCCGTCACATAGTGCCAGCTGTTGTCGCGGTAGAAGGCAATCTCCACCTTCTCTTCAGCGAGATCGATGTTGTGAAGTCTCTTGGTCAGGATCACCGGTACCGGGCAGGCGCAGATTGGCCCCTGCTTGGTGTCTTGGTAAATGCCGTTGTCGGCAGTAATCGTCCACTGATAGGGACGTCTCATCTTCTTGAAAGGGATATCAGGCAGGATCAGCTCCATGGTCTGTGGCTGCTCACCTGGCTCGACGATGTGCATCCTGTTCTGCGTTAGCTGCTCTTTCTTGACCGCCGCTTCCAGGTCGTTGAGATTGACCTTGCCTTTCAGCCGCGCCTTGACCTTCGCATACTCAGCTGGCTCACTCTTGCGAAGTGTCGCCAGCGCTCCGATCACTTCTGGTTCAAAGGCCGTCTCTGGCTTCTCGGCCACGTCGGCCACCAGCTGCAGGGCCTCGCTCCCACCTGGGTAGCGCCAGGCGCTTTCCAGCTTCTTGATCGCCTCGTCATCCGGGAAGACTGGTGAGCAGTTGCGCGCTGCCTGGAGCACCAGGACCTCGGCCTCCACGCGGGTCATCCCCTGCGTTCGCAACCGGCAGGCATAGCGAAACAGGGTATCATCCCTCTGCCCCTCTGGCACCCCGGCGAGTACCGATGTCGGGTCCACCTTGGCCTCGTGCTTCCCTGTGGTTTGCTTCTTGCCCTGGGTAATCAGATCTGACAGCCACTCGGGCAGATCAGCCAGCGGAGTCTCGAGACTCGTCGCCCACTCATACCTGCGGCCGCTCGGGTGGATGCTGGGTGGAGCGACTATGTAACCGCCGTCGCCGCGCAGATCCAAACCGGGGAGCTTACGGGCGAAGTTACGTATCTCGTGCCCAGGGTACCTAAACAGGTAGTGATTGCCCTTGCCGGTACTCGAGGCGAGCGTGATCGGCAGCTCGAACTTGCCGAGAGACTGCCGACCATCATCCCCATCCACATCGAGCACAATGAGCCCGCTCACCTGACCGGTGACTAGCCCCACATTGGCATCAGGCATCAGTTGCCACCACTCACGGATCTGGGCCTCGCTGGCCGGTGTAGTCTGATACTCCAGCCACGAAGTTAGGGCAGGGCGCTTATCTTTGACCTGCAAGGGGATGACGTTCCATCCCCTTGCTTGATAGACCAATGCTGCTTCTAGGAACTCGTTGCCCATGCCGTCACCTCATCTGCGTGATGGGCATGGCTCACCTGCCTTGCCCTGGCCGGTATGTTTAGAACGGGACGTCTCCACTCGTGGTTTCGGTGGTCGTTGCCGTGGTATCGTAGGTATCCATATCGGCCTCGATGCCGATCTTGCGGGTGATCCCCTTGATGTAACTCGAGTATTGGGCTGCCTGTTGAGCCTCATCCGATGACAGAAAACCGTCAACAGCGAAGGTCGCCTCGCTATACTCGATGCCACCCTTGTTCTTCGCCTTCTTGAGGCCAATCTTGGTCACGACATCGAATGACCGCTTGCTGCGTCCAAGTACCCGCTTGGCAATGTAGTCCCCCATCGGGCGCAACGAAGTAGGAGGCAGCGTGAGCTGAATGGGATAGGTCTGTCCCCGGCGCAGGATGTAGAGGCGATGCATGTTCTTGCAGGCCTTGCCGCCGTCAGGGGAAGAACCGAACTGGTTGAAATGGCAGGCAGCACAGATCTGTGGATTGCCGTCTTTGTCGTGACCGGTCTTGGCATCGAGGCTGGAGCAATCAGGCGGATTGTTCTGGCCGCTGTATTTGTCCTCCCAGTAGGCATTCACCGGGTAGTGGTCAATGATCACGCCGACGATCTCTTTCACCGGCTCCGGGTTGCCGTTTTCGTCCGGCACTTCCCAGGCCAGTGATCCACCACTGGGGACCTTGACGCGATCAAAGCCACCAGTGGGCAGCCCATCCATCTCTTCCTTGAAGGCCTGTCCCATCTCACCTGTCATCACCGGGAGCCCGAAGTTATCAACGACTGCGAGTTTGTTCTCCATTACTTGCTCACCTTGCCCTTTCTCACACTGACTGAAGTCTTATCGAACACGCTGAGCATGGGCCTCAGCTCGCCGGGTAGATCCTGGTCTTGGGTCTGCTCCTTCACCCAGGAGCTGAGCGTCTGGCTGCTGATACCCCTGGGAGCCAGATCGCCGAAGCCGTGATCATCGAGCCAAGCGATGAAAGACTCTTTGCTCTCCGCTCTCACGCTGGCATAGGTCTTGGTGGTTAGGTTAAAGGCCTTGTCGTTCCGCTGGAAGTTAGGGATCTCCTCGTTGGTCATGATCTCGACCATAGCAGTTTCCACCCTAGCGATACGCTCTTTGGCAAGATCTAAGCTAGTCTCGATCTGATCTTTGAGCTCTCTAAGAGCAATCAGGCTATCAGCTAGGGCGAACAGATTCTTATTGGCAACATCACTGGTTCCAACTATGGTTTGATTAACAACCTCCAGCATCGGTTATCTCCTCTCAAAACATCTTCCGCCAGTTGTCGACGATGTTGTCTGCAACTGACTTCTTGGCCTTCAGAGCGGCCATGATCTTTTCGTCCACCGTGTCCTGAGCCAGCAGGTGGACATAGGTGCAGGTGTTGCGCTGACCCAGGCGGTGAATTCTTGCCCTTGCCTGCTCATAATTGGCGTAGGAGAAGTCTAGACTATAAAAAACGGCGGTATCTGCCGCTGTTAGCGTGATGCCAAGACCTGCACTCTGAATCTGGGCCACGAACACTTTGCAGTTGGGATCTTTCTGGAACCTTGCTACCTCTTCTCCTCTCATCCCCATTGAGACTGACCCGTCGATCATTGCCGGGTTGGTCTTTTTTTGCTTGGCGAGTTCCGTAATGGCCTGGATCTCGGGAGTGAAGCGGGCAAAGATCACAGTCTTCTTCCCGGCATCAAGCAGGTCATCAAGCGTCTCATCCAGGGTCTGCATCTTAGCCTTGCTGGCCTGGGTGAGCCGCCCGGTATCATCGCCCACGTAACCACCTGTGAGCTGCGAGAGCCTGAGCAGCTGCGATAGTACGTTGGACGCTGAGATGGTCCGCTCGTTGCTCAACTTGGCGACTGAGTCTTTGAATAGCTTGTCATAGGCACTTCTGGCCTTTGGCTCCAGCTGACAATACAGCACCTGGTCAACCGTGTCGGGCAGGTCAAGGGCGTCTGCCTTGGTCACCCGGAATGAGATGCTGTGGATCTTCTGCTTAAGCTCATCCAGGTTCTTATAGGCGACGATCTGTTTGCCCTCAAAGCCGCCCATAACGGCATAGCGATTGCGGAACGCATAATAACTTGTCCCGAAGATGGCTGGGTCAGCGAACTTGTACTGTGAATAGATATCCAGTGGGTTGTTGTTGATTGGGGTTCCCGATAGGATCAGTCGATACGGTGCGATCTTACCAAGCTCATGGATGGTCCTCGACTGCTGGGCATCATGCGTCTTAATCCGCTGGGACTCATCGCAGATGATCATGTCCGGCTTCCAGTCCCTGATTGCCTGAAGGAGTGGGTCGCGCCATGTGGCTTCATAGTTGACTACTGCAACCTGTAGCCTAGTCGCGTCCGCAGCCCACTCACTTAGCAGCGATGATCGCTTCTTGGTGTCGCCCTGAAGCGGTCGGCAGTCGAACGGGAAGGCTGCATACTCGGCAAATTCCTTCGGCCATACTGGCACAACCGAGGCTGGCGATATCACCAAGAGACGTTGAACGAGCCCATTGAGGAAGGCGCGCCCGGCCACCGCGATTGCCGTAAGCGTCTTGCCGGTCAGGTCCCCTGCTCCATTAGAAAGCCTGAACCGCCGCCAGAAGATGGAGCAAGGGTCATACTGCATCACCTGCCTTCGCGATCCCGAGCAGCTGGCAGGCCATATTGTAGGCTGCCACTTGGTGTTGGAAAGGTCGGTATGGCTCTACCCGAACTATGACCGGCATGGGCTCCAGGGGCGTTACTCCTTCCCACCCGTGCTTTTTCTGCTCGGCGATCTGCCTCTCCAGGTCATAGATCCGGCGAGCCTCGCGCTTAACCTCGTCGCTGAGCACCAGGCCAGGGAGCTTCTTGTTCAGTTCGATGACTATCTCCGGCCGCATTGGGAATGTCCAGCACCTAGCCTGTGGATCCCACTGGGCCCCGAGGACCGACTTGGCCATGTCCTTGTCTTGTGGATGGCAGCGGAGACGCATCACTCCGTCGATCAATGCAAGGGATCTCATGATTACCTCCGGGGATAGGACAGGCGGCATCGATGACGACCCGCTTGTCCTTACTGCACCTATGCTTAGATCTTGCCGGCCAGGATCAGATATCCGGGCAGAGCCTCTTTGAGCCTCTTGACCTCATGCTGCACTGCATCCTTCATGTAACGCGGCAGCTTCGGGCAGGTGAGCACGAACGCCGGGCGCTCCTTCTCGCTTGTCGGCTTACGCAGCTCCAACTCAACATCGAGGGCCGCCTTGTGCTCGCTCTCGTTGAGCAGCGTGATCCAGACACTGAACACTGACGGCAGACGAACACTGCCTTCCCCATCCTGGGACCTAAACATGAACGTGAAGTTGTTGTTATCGTCGAACTGGTAGTCCCCGACGATCTGGGTGTTGACCTTTAGCTTCTGCACGGCCGCGATCAGGCTCTCGACGTTACGTACCTCGAAGCTGTCACGGCGCTTCAAGAAGTCGACGAACTCCTTCTGGTAGAGAGGGCGGTCAAGGATGGCCTTCCAGTCGATGAGATCTTGAGACGGTGTGAAGCCGTAGACGGCCACGTCCTGAGGCCTGTCCACCACCGTGTCATCGAGGATAACCTTGATGGCAGTGTCGTTGTAGCTGATCACCGTGTGTTCAGGGGAGCCCTTGGTTTTTACGAACTGGACCACGCTGGCTGTAGAGTCTAGACGGTAGTCCGTGCCGCGGAACTGATGTACTGGCGGGAGATCCCCATGCCAGATCTGAATGCTCTCCCCGCTAGGGGTAATATGAACGCGCTCGGTATCCTTACTCATCGCTTCTTCCTCCGTTCTGTCTGTAGGCTAGATGGACTGTGCTAGGGACATATTGACGACCTTCTGAACAGGTGGCTCGGTCTTGAGCTTGTGGTCGCCTGTGAGCTGGCAGACGCTGGTCTTGGACTTACTCGGGAACTTCGGGGCAACCTTGTAGTTGACGCTGACCATCGTGTCAGTGTCGGGCACACGCTTGAGCTCCAGGGTGATGGTCAAGCCGGCCTTATCGCCGTGCTTGAGGCTAGATACGAGGGCAGGATAGAGCTTCTGAAACTCCTCCTCCAACTGCCCAGCGCACACATTCGCCAGGCTGAGATTGGTGTTAAGCTCTCCGTTCGGCATGGTTGTCTCTCCCCTCAAAATGGTCTGTCTACTGCAGCCAACAGGCTAGTTGGGTTACTTGGTCTTAGCTCGCTGAGTAGCGCTTGGCGATCTCATGCCAGTCTGAGGATACCTTCCTGAGCATCTCCCGTTCCTTGGCTTCACGAGCCTTCACGTTGTCGAATATGCTCAGATCGCAGTAGTCCAAGATGGCGTCCCTGATCAGCTCCTCGATGACCTCTGGCTTGAGAGCATCCAGCTCCCAACACTCGTAACCGAACTCATTGATATAGCCCTGGCACCGGCTGTCGGTCAGTTTCGTCGGGTTCGGCGGCGGATTGTACTGCTCGATCTGGTCCATGTTGAGCGCTATGCGCCTGAACTCAGGTGTTACCCCGAACAGTTCCAATCGCTCAACGATATCGCGGCTCATATCTCGGCCGCTTGGGTCATGGTCGCCTAAGTGGATAATGACGATATCGCGGTTAGCTCCATAGGCCGACAACCTCTGAGCAGCTGACCACATCTCTGACTGCGAGACGTAACCACGACACGAGAAGTATGGGATATCCAGCCTGCCGCAGATCTGACCGACGATGCCGACCAAGGCGTCCTTCTCGACCCAAACCTCGACGTAGTTCTCCTGGCCATCCCACTTGTCATAGGCGAACTGACTAGCCACGGCGCTGATGATCTGAGCCGGTGAGGCCCAGTGGCTGTTCTGCCGTAGGTTCCTAGTCCGATCGATGATGGCGTCCCAATCGATCAACCCGGCCAGCCTGCCGTCAGAGATCAGATTGCCTAGGTTTTTGTAGCTGCGTTCGTTATTGGGGATGATCCCGGCAGCCACCAGTTGGTAGTAAACCTGGCGGAGGGTAAGGTCATAGCTCTTACTCCGGTACTCATCCGTCACGTTGTTGACCTGGGCGATCAGTTCCAGGCTGCTTGGCCGGAAGCTGATATCCCGATAACAGATCCTCACTCCGCCACCGCTCCTCTCCGTGGCCTTGACTTGAACCAACCATGGGCTTCAACGGCTCCAGCGATCACCAGGATCGCGCCGGCAGCAGTAGCCACACCGGTGACAAACGCTAGCGTTGCGATAAAGAGCACCAGCCTGACGGTCATATCGCCCGCCCCCTAATCAGCCGCGTGCTTAGGCCGCGGATGAAGCCCTTGTCCAATCCGAGGCTATAGGCTGAGTAGCCGATGAGCGTCGTGTAGAGCAACAGGCCAAGTAGATACCAGATCACCATTGTCCCGATCTCCTCTCTGTGCTAAGATTGGAGTAGCTTTAGTCCTTAGCGCCTTTCGAGGCGCTTTTTTTATTTGGCGTCTTCGAGGCGGTGGATCTCATTGTGCAGCTGTTTGAGCGTGTAACTAGCGGACCATCCGTTGCTAAGTGCTGTCGCGACTAACTCGCCCAACGTACGGCTCACTTCACTTACTTGTAGCGCTGCGTCTGTCAGTTCGATTGCCTCTTCGAGGGTCTCAGCATCCCTGCGCATAGTCTCAGGGTGATGGGTAATTACCGTGAAGCCCTCACTTCTAACCCTGACCTCGCAACGGTGCTCTTGCAGCCATTTACTTATCTGATCTAGAGTCATCTTTCTCACCTCCCTTCCGTGGCTTGTCCTCACCTCGGCCACAGAAGAAGGCCGCCACGCCCTCACCCTTTGTGGCCGATCACTCGCGGCGCACCACGATCCACTGCATTCAGCCCGAGCTCCATGGACCCAATGAGGCGCTCGATTTGCTCGGCGCTGAGATCAGTAGCGCGCCCGTGCTTTGCTTCGAGGAGAAGCCCCTTGATCCGCTGCAGCTCGCCGGTGACGATCTCACGAGTGATCGGGAGATTGAGGTTGCCGGTGATGTTCATCTGCATGCCTCCTTGCCATGGATTTACAGGATTCGCGCCCCACCTATCGAAACGTTTGATGGTGAAGGGGGGTGATAGGGATTGTCGCTAGGCCGTTACTATCTTGATGCTCGAAATTTGTCACCGGAAGTCAGAGCCTCCTTGTTCAAGAAGATTGACGAGTCTTCTTTTATCACTGCCATTGACCTAAAATCACCAGGATGCATCGAGGTGTTTTGGGACTCAAAAACTAACTTCGTGGAAGCAATGGGTATACCGAGCGAGTGTAAGATCACAGTTCTTTGTGA
The DNA here is from genome assembly GCA_964402415.1 of uncultured Clostridia bacterium. Classification (GTDB taxonomy): domain Bacteria; phylum Bacillota; class JAAYKD01; order JAAYKD01; family CAYOCI01; genus CAYOCI01. Next base: position 8,436 of record CAYOCI010000079.1, on the reverse strand, counting down.
CCCCGAATGACTGTCCTCCCTGCCGGGTTGTACTCCACTACAATCCGGCATTTCTTATCCAAATCGACCTTGCTGCCAAGGATTTGCATCTGTCTCACCTCGCTTTCAGACTTGTTGACTCTCTAGCCAAGCTCTGAATGCGTCTCGCGGAATGCGGATCGCCTTGCCAAACCTCACTACTGGGAAGCCCTGCCCTCGCGTTCGAGCGTAGTTGTAGATCGCGGCCTTACCTACGCGAGCTGCCTTGGCCGCTTCCGGCACCGTTAGAACGGCAGGTAGCTCGTCCCAGTCTATTAGGGCTGTTGACATCTGAGATCACCTCACTTTCTGCGTTTGGCTCAACACAGTTTGGTTCACTCTGATCAATACGGCTAGCTCAGTCCGGCTCAGGATCTTCGCTTCCATGTGCCTCGTCAGTGTAAAATCTTGTCCACGAAAAACCCAGCAAGCTGGCTATCTTCTGTGCAGTCTCTGGGCTGGGTCTCCGCTCGGCATTTTCGATGTTGCAGTACGTTGGTTGAGATATGCCAACAACCGACGCAACGTCAGTCTGTGTATACCCAGCGGCTTTGCGCAGCTCTATTAGCCACACTCTCACAGCTTGAGATCACCTCCCATATACCCTATGGCTATATTACCATCCTGCCCTTGTGCGGTCAATAGCCATAGGGTATATCTTTTTCGTTTACACTTATAGCAAATAGCTATAAACTATATCCAGAAGAAGGGAGGCGTTCACATGAGTAGGCTGAAGGAAGTAAGGACGCGGTTAAACATGGGGCAGAAGGAGGTCGCTATCGCGCTAGGAGTTAAGCAACCAACCGTAAGCGCCTGGGAGAACGGACATAAGGATCCGACTGTCGAGAACCTCGCAGCCCTGGCTGACCTCTACAGCACCACCGTCGACTACCTTCTTGGTCGCACAGACGATCCGACAGACTATGAGAACGGTGATTTGATTGCCAGCCTCCCCGGTGATCTGGTCGCTCATTTTGACGGCGATATCAGAAAGGCTCTTGCCGCACAAAAGGCAAAGGAACAGGATGCCTCGGCAGAACAAGACACCCCAAACCTAATGCGAAAGGGCACAAAAATACCCGTCCTAGGACGGGTAGCAGCGGGGGTCCCGCTCGAAGCGGTCGAGGAGATCCTTGACTACGAAGAGATCACCCCAGAAATGGCGTCCGCGGGTGACTACTTCGCCTTGATGATCCAGGGTAACAGCATGGAACCCAAGATGAGTGAAGGCGATGTAGTTGTCGTCCGCAGGCAGTCCGACGTGGACAGCGGTAATGTCGCAGTTGTTCTTGTCAATGGCGGCGATGCGACAGTCAAGCGCGTTCTCAAACGCGAAAACGGGATTGTATTACAGCCGACCAACCCCAGCCATGAGCCCCTGTTTTTCACATTCGATGAGATCAAGGCCTTGCCGGTGGTCGTGATCGGCCGGGTCGTGGAACTAAGGGCCAAGTTCTGAGTCGTAGGTCACAACGAAAGGAGGCGATGGTCATGATCGCTGTTCTTCTCAAAGTGTTGCGGTGGATCGCGATGACATACTTGGTTCTGGCGACCTCTGTTGCTCTTATGAACGGTAATGTGGGAGGCGCAATTCTTCTCTGTGCACTTACATACTGGCTCGCCTTCGGAAGACAACGGGCAAAGACACGCAGGCAGTTGGGCGCGGATGCTGCTGAGACGCGGCAGACGATAACAAGGCCCTCGCTCGACGTCAAGATTGAGACGGATATTGACGAGGGCGGTAATATGGTCAATACCAGAGTTCCGGTCGCTGAGCCCAGGCGCGAGGTTCAGAAGATCACGGTCCACCGCAAGTTCACGAAACTGACACCTGCAACCTCGTTCATTGCGTTCGACTTCGAGACCACAGGTTTGAGCCCGGCCACAGACACCATCATCGAGGTCGGTGCGGTGAAATACTGCGATGGCGAGGTAGCAGACACGTTCAGTTGCTTTGTAGACCCCGGAAGAAGTATCCCCGCTAAGATCACTCAGATCACGGGAATAACCAACCGCATGGTCAAAGGTTCCAGAACGATAGATGAAGTCATGCCGGCATTTCTTGGATTCATCGGCGACCTGCCCCTGGTGGCCCACAATGCACGCTTTGACGCCGACTTCCTGGCAATCAATCTCCCATCTGGGTACAAGCTCAAAAACCATGTCTATGATAACCTGGCTGCCTGCAGAGAGACCTTCCCATACATACAGAACCACAAGCTGCCGACTGTAATCTCTCACCTGGGTATCAAGGTTGCTTCTAGCCATCGTGCTCTTGATGACGCCAAAGCGACGGCTCAGATCTTCTTCCATTGCCTCTGCCAGCACAGTAGCTCACCTGCTGCACGGTAGCTACGGTGCCTCAAATTCCAAGGTGAATGCCTGCTATGGCTAGCTTTAAGGAGGATAGATCATGAAGTGCCCACATTGTTTGGTTGAGTATTATTCCCAGAAAGGCAGTGCTCAGTTGGGGCTAGACTCAGAATATCGCTGGAGCATTATGCACGAGAACTGCCCTTCCTGTGAGAAGAAGATCATTTGGCTGTGCTCCATTAGCAAAACCACCTTTTACGAGGAGCGTCTAGTGTATCCGAAGGCCATTAACAGATCCCCATTGCCGGACGGCATACCTGAGACGTTGGCCAATGACTACTCAGAGGCTTGTCTTGTGCTAGCAGATAGTCCAAAGGCAAGCGCCGCACTTAGTCGCCGTTGCCTTCAGCAGCTTTTGAGAAATCATGCAGGAGTTAAGCCGGGTGATCTTGCTAAGGAAATACAACAGGTAATTGACCAAGATGACTTGCCCTCTTACATCGCGGTGTCTTTGGATGCAGTTCGTAATGTCGGCAATTTCGCAGCTCACCCAAACAAGTCACTTAAGACAGGCGAAATTATTGATGTAGAACCAGGCGAAGCAGAGTGGACCCTGGACGTATTGGAGGAGCTCTTCGACTTCTATTTCGTAAAGCCAAAAACAGTACAAGCTAAACGCGACAAGCTCAACGAGAAACTCCGCGAGGCAGGAAAACCGGAAATGAAGTAGTAACGTCTTGCCATAAAGATATCTGAGTTGAAACACCTGCAGCGAGTAATGAGCCTCATCACTCTCAGAAAGGAGGTGAGAAAGTATGGCTAAGGGGAAACGTCGTAGTAATAACGAGGGCTCCCTGTTTAAACGCAAGGACGGTCTCTGGTGTGCTGTAGTTACCACTGGCTATGATCCATCCACAGGTAAGCCTAATCGTGACTACTACTACAGCAAGGATCGCTCGGAAGTGATCGAGAAGCGTGATGAAGCCCTGAAGTCTGTGCGTGACGGGATCTATGTAAAGCCGACGAAGGATACCGTGGGAGAATGGCTTGATACATGGCTGCAGGAGTATGTGGCTCCGAGCACCAGGCCAAAGACATGGGCAGGGTACGAGAGCAACGTCCGGGTGCATCTTAAGCCAGCACTCGGGCACATTCAGCTCCGAGCGCTACAGACTGTCCACGTGCAGAAGATGCTTAATGAGAAACTGGCCGCAGGGCTATCAGCCAGGACAATCGAGCTGATCTTGGTTACTCTCAAGTCTGCACTAAAGCAGGCGCTTGTGGAGAACCTTATCACTCGTAACGCAGCTGAGCACGTCAAGAAGCCGCGGAAGGTGAAGAAGGACATCCGTGTCTTAACGGTTGATGAGATGAGCCGTTTGATGGATGCAGCTAAGGCAGACCGGATGGGACCTGTATTCATCACCATGCTGGGAACCGGTCTCCGGATCAGCGAAGTCGTCGCGCTGACCTGGTTGGATGTTGATCTGACATCGGGTGTACTCCATGTCAGGCGCGGCGCAGTCCGAAGCCGGACGCCCGAAAGCAGCACCAGTAAGATGATCGTGCAGGATCCCAAGACTAGGAGCGGCAAGAGGCGGATACCGATGCCAGAGAACGTGGTGATTACCCTCAAGCAGTGGAAAGCGGTCCAGGCCCAGGAGAAGCTGCTGTTGGGAACTGCCTATGCCGACTCTGGGAGATTATTCACCACCCCTACCGGGACACCGCTGGAAGCACGTAACGCGGCTCGCAAACTCGAGCAGCTTGCCAAGAAGGCTGAGATCGATCACGTGAACCCGCACGCGCTACGTCACACCTACGCCACCAGGCTGCTGGAGGCAGGCGTCCATCCCAAGGTCGTCCAGGAACTGCTGGGACACTCGACAATCACCCTAACACTAGATACCTACAGCCATGTGATGCCGGAGATTAAGCAGGCGGCGGCCATGGCCCTGGATGAGATCATGAACCCTACAAAAAAGAAAAAGCCCCTTACCCAGTAGGGCAAGGAGGCTAACACAGAGGCTTCCGAGAGTATTACGGTTCGCGAAATGCTGTAGAATTGCTGTAGGACAGTATTTCATTGAGATCGTAAAAACCCCGGAAGCCTTGATTCCATTGGAGCTGGAGATGGGACTCGAACCCGCAACCTGCTGATTACAAGTCAGCTGCTCTGCCAATTGAGCTACTCCAGCACGTTATTGGTATCACCTATTATAGCAGGTCGATTTGGTGCCTTCAAGCGGTAACTTGTGTCCACGGTGGCAACTGTTTCAGGTCAACTGCTCGGTTCTGGCCGAAGGCGGATCTTCTTTATGATAACCTGAAGTGGGCGTAAAATCCTTGCTATTTTTGTGGCAAACTCGAAAAAACCTCTTTACATTGACGTAACGTAAAGGTATATAGTTGGTTTCGTCAGGAGGTGAGAACATGGAGTACACAGTGCAGAAGCTCGCACACCTGGCTGGTGTCAGCACCAGGACGCTGCGCTACTACGATGAGCTGGGCATCCTCAAGCCGGCGAGGATCAGTTCGTCCGGATATCGCATCTATGGTGCAGCTGAGATCGATAAGCTGCAGCAGATCCTCTTCTATCGTGAGCTTGGGGTAAGCCTCGAGGAGATCACGAAGATCCTAACAGCACCTTCCTTTGATGCGAGCAGGGCACTGCGGGAACACCGTGCCAAGCTTCTTGAGAAGAAGGCCCAATTGGAGCTGCTTATCACCAACGTTGACAAGACGATTGCGTCACAAGAAGGAGGGATAATCATGACTGATCGCGAGAAATTTGAAGGCTTCAAACAGAAGCTGATCAGTGACAACGATAAACAATACGGACAAGAAGTCCGTGAGCGGTGGGGCGACGATGCCTACAAGCGCTCCAACGCCAAGGTGGCGAAAATGACTCCGGAGCAGTATGTAGAGGCTACCAAACTCGCTGAAGGGGTAATGGAGACCCTGAGCGCGGCGTTCAAGACCGGCGATCCGGCTGGCGAGCTAGCTCAGAAGGCGGCAGATCTGCACCGTCAGTGGCTCAGCTTCTGGTGGGATGGTTACAGCAAAGAAGCACATGCTGGTCTCGCCCAGATGTATGTCGATGACCCACGCTTCACCGTCTACTACGACAAGGTGCAGCCGGGCACGGCAGAGTTCCTGCGCGACGCCGTGCGCATCTACACCGGGATTAAGGCATAGCAGGAGGCGCCACTGAGAGAGCCCCACATGATGGAACAACAAAACGACCCTTTTGGGGTCGTTTTGCGTTTGTGCAAGTAGCTACTGCCGCCTATAGCTTCAGGGCGGCCGCCACTTCATCTCCATTCATCTCTCCGGTCTCCACAAACCCGAAAGTCGCATACAGAGCCCGAGCAACGGTATTCTCAGGCTCATAGGAAAGGACCACTCGACTCGCCGAGCCGTGGGGGAACGTGCGGATCAGCTCCAGTGCCTTGGTCATGGCCTGTCTCCCATATCCTTTGCCTTGATGGTGCTTGTCGATCATCAACCGCCAGATGCTGTAGACCGGTTCATCCTCTGGGTCGCTCCCACGAACTCCCCCGTAAGAGAGCATAATGAACCCCACCAGGGTCTCGCCAGCATAAATAGCATAGGGCTTTGGTATGCAGGTCTTGTTGGCAATGGCGACGTAGGCTTGGGCGAGGCTTCTGATGTTGGTGGCAACAAAGCTTTTCTGGCTATCATTGACCTCCAGCGTAACAACCGCTTGGAAGTTGTCGGGGGTGATCGGGCGCAGTTCAACCATGGGAGCACACCTCGATTTGGATGTAATTGCCAAGTCCACTATACCACAGGCGGCTTTCTAGGTGTAGAGGGGAATGGTATTCTCGTTCATCAGCCGTTGCGCTTCTAGGTCAGAGAGGTCAGCGCTGACTTGTCCGCGACAATTCTGATCGGGACGTAATAATCCATCTGACTGTACCCCATGGCTTGGGTGGCAGACGGCGGCGTCGGTATGTTGCCCAGCCAAGCACGCGAGGGGTCTTCTTCAAAACAGTCCTTAGCGGCGATGAACTCCCGAATAGCTCGCACCACATCCGTGCTGTCATGATTGTCGATCCCTGACGCGACCGCGTACAGCCCACCTGGGAAATCCACGATCTCAAACTCTTTAGGGAGATCCATCCCTTCGTGGTAGCGATAGTACCAGACGAACCCGCCTCTTTCTTTATCCATCCACAGATAGTCTTCCGGAAAGATCGGGCGTGGCAGCGAGCTGAACCACTGCTCAAATCTCTCCAGTTTGCCATCCCCAAACATCCCGCACTGCGATGACACCATTTTGCTGACCGGTAGTTCGTAGATGCGTACGATCTCCATGATGCAACCTCCTATTGCTCCTCGCTTTCCGCGTCGTCAATAGACGGGGACATTCATCACCATATATTACCACATCGGCATTACTTGTCCTGCTAAATGCGTGACAAAAGGCAGAACTACCTGCAAAACGGGGTCGGGTGTCAACTAAAGAACAAGGCATCCCACGTTCGGGATGCCTTGTTTCGGCTGTCCTGCACTTACAGTCTCACTTGCGGGGATTAGTGCGGAGAATGGATGCGTTTATCCTAGCCTATCAAAGGTTAATGGTGACGGGTTCGAGAAAGTGTATGAATGTCGGCAGAAGTGTTGCCCACCGTTTGGAGCCAACCAAGAAGCGACAAGAGGAAATACTGGAGGATGAAATCGAAATGACCCGGAGAGTGTTGATTGATGCGGACGGCTGCCCGGTGGTGGACGAAGCCGTATCCCTGGCGAAGCGGTATGGTGCAGAGTGTTTCATCCTCTGCGATACCTCCCACCGCTTCGAAAAGGCGGGGGCGCAGACCATTGTGCATTCTACAGGTGCGGACAGCGTGGACTTTGCGCTGGTGAATCTAGTGAAACCGGACGATATTGTGGTAACGCAGGACTACGGGCTTGCCGCCATGTGTCTAGCGCGAGCCGCGCGGACTGTGAACCAAGACGGCATGGAATACATCGCCGATAATATCGACGCACTATTGCTGGCGCGACACACGGCGAAGAAGATCAGAAACGCAGGCGGTAGGCTTAGGGGGCCGCTCAAACGCACGGCGGCGCAGAACAAGGCGTTCGTGGATAAGCTGACCATACTGCTACAAGCATAAGCTGCGGTGGACGCGAGGGTCATGGGCATGCTTATTCGGGGGCACGAAGCCGAACACGTAGAGAGACTATCCGCTCATTCCAGCGTCGCACCACTTCTTCCAAGGTTGCTCAATATCTCCTGGTAGCGTGCCGTGCCGAGGTCGCTTGGCTTCCCTTTCTTACAGAAGGCAAGCCCGGCCAACTTCGGATTGACGCGCTCTACAACAACCTTGCCAGCAACCAGCTTGGACTCGAGGACTGCCAGAGCATCCAGAAACCGTTTGTCTTCTTTGGCCCTATCGTAGAAAGAAAGAACATAGACGTAGGCAAGAAGGTTATAGCTGACAAAGGGGTACTCGACCTGCATGAACAGAGTGCCGATCCCATAGTGACAGGGGCCGAGTGGTCGGCGCGTTGTCCAATGGTCAAGCAAAAACTCCACCGCTCTGTCTAGCGCCTGTTCCCGATTGGGAAAGGTCGTAAACCGAAAGGCACTCAGCGCCGTCAAGGTCGGGCCGGGATTGGAACACTCCGTTTCCGGGCCTCTCCCGAAGCTGAACTTATTGCAGCGCCAACCGCCATCACGGTGCTGTATCGCCAAAAGGTGTTCAAAGGTCTTGTGGAGCCTGCGATCAGCGGCATATCCTAAGCAGCAAAGAACATGGGCGGCATTGATGGTATGACAAGGATATATCGCCCCTTGAGGCGATAGCCTAAACCTACCATCTTCGCGCCATGAGCTGAGGATTAGATCGGCAGTATCCTTTAGCAACGGATCGAATGGTTCCATGCCCAACTCCAACAGCAGGAGCGTACTTTGCAGGGTAGAAAATGCGCCCCCTTTGCTGAGGCGTCTGTCGGGAGTAGCCCAGTGATCAGCGCCATTGTCATACCGTCGTGACAGAATGGCCTCAACATCAGATTGATATTGTTCTGGCATGGTCCTTCCTCCAGTTCTAAGCTAAGAACAACAGACCA
>CAYOCI010000078.1:0-19019 GCA_964402415.1 uncultured Clostridia bacterium | reverse complement strand
TTAGGGACACAAGGCGGGTTTTCCTTGTGTGTCTACTTTAGGGGGTGCAGTTCATCACGGTGCTGACCGGGCTGTGCATAATCTGGGGGTATAATCTTGACTTGCACCTTTGCAGCCGGAGTTGTCACAGGCACAGTGTCGGCAGCAGCATTGTTTTGCTGGATTGCTCACCGTAGGGAGTGGCTGCGTGCTCGTACTCACGACCGTGTTCGGCGCGCCCTAGTAGAACGGCTGAGTGCCATCCAGTTGCCGGTCCCCAAGCTGTCGACGCACAAGTTTGATCGGCTCACTGATGAACTGTCAGCCGTAGTATTGGAACGCGTGAATGCCAAGCTTCCGCCTTTTCTGCCAATCAGCACCAGGGCGTCGGTCAATGAGTACCTCGCTGCGACCATCAAGCATGACACCACTGCGATAATGGAGCGCGTTTGCGAGGAATACAACTCTACAGTTGCGGCCAAGCTGCCATCCTACCGACGAGTTATACTCAACCTGATAGAGGAGCTGTACGCACCAGATGAGACCAGTCCGCGTTATCGGTCGCGCCATAACCGGGCTGACGTGATTGATTCGTCTGATCTCTGGGACAACGTATGATCGAAGGACGAAGGGATTGAACACCCATCCAAGTATTATCTACTTGCGGACAGTTGGCGAATATGTTACACTAAATGACGTCAGTGATCGGGGCGTAGCGCAGCTTGGTAGCGCGCTTGGTTCGGGACCAAGAGGCCGGAGGTTCGAATCCTCTCGCCCCGACCATGTAATCCGAAGTTCATATGGGGGCGTAGCTCAGTTGGGATGAGCGCTACCTTGACACGGTAGAGGCCACAGGTTCGATCCCTGTCGCTCCCACCATGAAAGAACGATGAAATTGAGACAATTTCATCGTTCTTTCAACTATGTTCGCCTTTGGCGAGATATATTGACTGCGCCAGTGATATTGAAGTACAGTGATATTGCGCTTCGCCCAGTTTGGGAGGCGAACATAATATCACTGCGACCGCAGGGTGCAATATCACTACGCAGTAATATCACTGCCGCTAGTCCAATTCAGATGACTAGCGGTAATTGCGGTATTGTACTATCATGGAGTCGGGTGGTGCATTATGTCGGACAGTATACTGCGCATGAAATCAAGAGAACTGGCGAAAAGGATCATTCTTCTCTGTGAAAACCTCCACACTGCTCATACTCCCTCACCGTTAATAAATCAGTTAATTCGCTCCGGGACGTCCGTCGGTGCAAATATTCATGAAGCCCAATATGCGCAGGGGAAAGCGGATTTCATCTCCAAATTGGAAATTGCCCTTAAGGAAGCAAACGAAACCGAGTACTGGCTGGAGCTTCTCTTTGGAACCGGATACCTAAAGGCAGATACGTACGAATCCATGCAGCAAGAGTGTGGTGCAATCCGCAGGATGTTGATTTCATCTTGTAGGACAGCGAAAGGTAAAGACTGACAGGTAAAGGGGAATCTCATGGAGGCCGCTTCGGCATGCCGAAGCGGTTCTTGCTTGTTTCCGTTCTTGTTGACGAAAACGTGATCTCATAAGCTCTGCCGTTGGTTGAAGACTTCATAGAGAACCACGCTGGTAGCGACTGCAAGGTTCAAGGAGTCACACCTACCCGCCATGGGAATACGGACGAGATGGTCGCATAGGGAGAGCAGCTCGGGATGAAGCCCTTCACGCTCGCTGCCACTTAGGATGACCATGGGACGTGGGTAACGGAGCGCTTGATAGTGGACGGATCCCGCACCCGAGGTCCCCACCACCGTACACCCGGACCGCCCCTTCCATGCGGTGAACTCTTCGTAGTCAGACCGTACTAACTGCATGGCGAAGATTGACCCCATGCTGGCTCGAACAGCACTTGGATCGTACGGATCAGTGCACCGGCCGATCAGGATGATGCCAGCAACGCCGACGGCATCGGCCGTGCGCATAATAGTACCGAGATTCCCGGGGTCGGCGACCTCGTCCAGGGCTACCCAGAGGTCTTGCCTGAGCTGTAGCTGCTCAAGAGGCGTCCAGCTCTGGCGTACCACGGCAGCAAGCCCCTGGGGATTGTCCTTCACCGACAGACTGGCGAAGACATCAGAGGTTACCTGAAGCGCGGGCGTGCCCGCGTCCGTCTGCTCAGCCACCAACCGGCGCCCGAAATCGCTGGTGAGGAGTTCAGGGGCAACAACAAGGCTCTGGATGGAAGCACCCATCTGGAGCGCCTCACCCACCAGCCGTATGCCCTCGACCAGGAAGACCCCGTTCTGCTCCCGATCTTTGCGGTGGCGGAGTGCCCGGATCTGCTTGATGGCGGCGTTGGCAGAACTGGAGATGAGCTGGTTGGGCGTAACTTTATCCTGCATCTGTTTCAGTCCTTCTCCGTTTTGTCGTGGTAGTATTCGCCTGGAACGGGTGAACTCCTACCCGTGAACACGAAAACTGCGTATTCCATCGCAGTTGGCTTGACAGACCAACCTGAATAGACGATAATCGAATTAGGCATTAATCTAATAAGATAACCATGAAATAAACAGAGGGGGTCCTGGTGATGGTAAACCCGGAACTAATCGAAACTCTGGTAGAGTTTCACAAAACGCTTGCAGATGAGACCCGGCTGAAGCTCGTTGGGCTCCTGGCACTGAAACCCACCTGTGGTCAGGATCTTGCTGAGCAGTTGGGGGTGAGTACTCCAACCGTCTCTCATCATATCGGTCGACTAAAGAAGCTCGATCTGGTTACTTCTGTCCGCGAGAACAACACCATCTACTACTCCATCAATGTACAGAAGCTCCGTGAGCTCACCAAGGCGATACTCGCCAACGAAGAACCTGTGGAGCCTGTCCCTACTCAGCGCCCGGATGAGCGTCAGAAGACGCTAAACAACTTCATGGAGAATGGCCGAGTCAAGGAGATGCCCACCCAGCGCAAACGCCGTCTTTACATCCTCGAGGAGCTCTTGAAGGGCTTTGCCACTGACCGTGACTATTCGGAAGCGGAAGTCAATGAGATTATTGAGGAGAAGTATGACGATTACTGCACCGTGAGGCGCGAGTTCGTCATGTTTGGGTATATGGAGAGGGACCACGGTATCTATCGAGTTAACGCCGAGACGAAGTGGTACAAGGTCTAGGCGCTACGGAGATCAAGTTCACACAGATCGAAGACGGAGACGGCGATCTGAATGAAGGGAGACTGCTTTGATCAAGCGGTCTCCCTTTGGGCTAGATGATCTGCCTCTCAGCGATATCGTCTGCGCAGCCACCAGTAGACAGGGACCCCTAGCAGCGTCAGACCAATGGCTAGCAGCGCATCCCGAGGTTTTTCGATTAGGGTGCTAAACAGGATGTAAAAGCCTCCCCCTATTCCGATCAGGGGAATGACCGGATAGAGCGGGACACGGTAAGGCCGTTGGAGTTTGGGGTAACGAGCCCTATGGATAAATAACCCAATCAGGCACATGACGAAGAATATCCAGTAGACAAAGACGATCAGGTCGGTCAACAGGTTGAAGCTCCCGAACAACGTGTAGGTGGATGAGAGCGTCCCGACGAGTAGGATGGCATTGGCTGGGGTCTCGAACTTGGGGTGGAGCTTCTCGAGAAGTTCGCCACCTGGTAGAAGTCTGCGTTGCCCCAGCGCGTACGGAACCCGCGGACCTGTCATGATATAGCCGTTCAGGGAACCAAAGATCGATACCAGGATACTGATTGAGATGAACCTAGCTCCCAAGCCCCCGAACAGGGCGTTAGCCACGTCAGTTGCTGGCGTCTCTGACTGGGCCAAGATGGGGGCGGGGATGACCGTCAAAAAGGCGACGTTGATCAGCAGATACACCGCCATCACTGCGCCGAGACCAAAGATGATGGAACGGGGGAGTAGACGCCCTGGGTCCTTGATCTCACCAGCTATGTTCGTCACTGAGTTCCAGCCGTCGTAAGCCCATAACGTAGCCAAAATAGCTGCCCCCATACTGACGCCCTGAGCCCCGCTGACTGCGGTAGGTTGGGTGACTGGTGCCGGTCCACGATAGAAGAGCCCCCAGGCGATCAAGAGTGCGATGGGGATCAGCTTTGCCACCGTTGATGCGGTCTGAATCACGCCACCCTGTTTCGTTCCGATGGTGTTGATCCAGACCAAGAGCAAGATGATCACCACTGCGACCAACTTCTGCGCGAGGACCGAGAGTGGCACAAAGACGCTGAACTGGGTCACGAGGATGATGGCCAGTGCCGCCGCGGATCCTGGGGTGTAGATCATGGTGTCGACCCAACCGAGCAGAAAGGCCCAAAAGTGACCATAGATCTCATTGAGGTAGATGGAGAGCCCGCCATCGTGCGGGATGACGGCTGCTAGTTCGGCCAAGGTTAAGCCTGCAGCCAGAGTGATGACGCCGCCAAGCAGCCAGGCCAGTAGCGCCTGTCTTGCGCCACCAGCACTGCTCAGGACAGCACTCGGCTTAAAAAATATACCAGATCCAATGACGACCCCTACGACGATGGAGACCGCAGCCGGGAAGCCCAAGGTCCGATGTAAGTGGGCATCTTCAGGTCTATGTAGCTCGTCGTTATCATGATCCTTCAGATGATCACCCCCACGTATAGTCTATCCATCTGCGGTGCATGTGATAAGAGTAACCCCTAAGCCACGAGCTTAGGTGGCGCGTTGATCGCGGCTAAAGCAAGGGCTGGCAAAGGGTGTTGCGGCGTCACGACTCCAATTACCCCCTATGCTTGACAGACAAAGAGCCGACTGATATGATTACTTATGCGCCGTGGGGGTGTAGCTCAGCTGGGAGAGCGTCTGAATGGCATTCAGAAGGTCAGCGGTTCGATCCCGCTCATCTCCACCATATCCAACATCTCATTTCACATACGGAGCTGTGGTGTAGCGGCCTAACATGCTTGCCTGTCACGCAAGAGAACGAGGGTTCAAATCCCTTCAGCTCCGCCAAAAAAGACATAGCTTTCCGCCAAGGGGAAGCTATGTCTTTTTTTATGTAATTGAAGTATGATAATATGGAGTTAGGCTTATTACATTATGCGGATAAGTTTGAATATATTGATCAGGTTGAAATCGGAATGCCATTATGAGGGGAGATGGAGTGCGGTTGAAAAACTTGATCACGATCCAGCATTGCCAGTCGGAGCAGCACCTCAACGGTATGATTGGCGGGGCAACAGATTGGCCGCTGACAGAACGGGGCTTGCGGCAGGCAGAGTGCATCGGCGCGGCGTTATCTAAGCAAATCCAAGCGCAATCGAAGTACAGAATGTATGCATCGGATTTGACGCGGACGCGTCAAACCGCCGAAATCATAGCGCAGCATCTTCATATCACTCCTATTTACAGGGCAAATCTAAGAGAGCAGGATTTTGGAAGCGCAACGGGTAAATCGAAAACGTGGTTTCAGGCTAACAGGGTTCCTTGTCCCCATGGGACGCCGTTGATTTATCACAAATATCTTTCCGATGCGGAAACCGGGGCGGACGTGTTTGGCAGAGTCTCTGAGGTGCTTCGCGAAATTGAGGACTCCGGCGATGAAAACGTGATCGTGGTGGGACATGGAGGTTCTCTGCAGATGTTCGCGGCCGCTTGGTTAAAGATTCCTATCGCTATGCAGGAGCACATGGCCATCGTGGGGTCTGCGGGCGGCGTATCATTTTTTTCGGTAAGGCCAGACGGTGTCCGGGTGTTGAATAAGTGGAATGATTTATCCTTTGCAGACAGGGCGTAACTGCTGTGTTCCAGCGAATGCGTAATCCGCATATTCTCGCCATAGAGAAAGCTCGTCGATCATCAGATCGACGAGCTTTTTTCTGCTGGCAGAAGCTATGAAACAACAACTGGCTTCTGCCATTCAGCGAGCTCGTCAGGGAAGTCCGTGCGGTAGTGTACGCCTCGGCTTTCTGTTCGCGTCAATGCAGAACTGGTGATTACGCGTGCGACACGCAGCATGTTACGGAGCTCAAGAGCATCACGCAGTTCTAGGGAGGTTCGCACGCGGATCGATGCAAGACGCTGTTTAAGCTCCTCGATCTGCCCCAAGGCAACCTCGAGCCCCTGCCCACTCCGGATCGGTCCTACATGATGATCCATGACCGCCCGGAGCTCCTGGGTAAGCTCACCAGGGGTAGGTCCGGCGCCATGTTCGGACCAGGCCTCTAGCTCCCGCGGCGGCTCGGATGTAGAGATGCCGGCATCCACTCGGGCGGCTTCGCGGCAGTACTGGGCTGCGGCCTTGCCTGCCCGCAACCCGAAGACGGTGATATTAGCGAAGGCATTGCCTCCAATCCGATTGGCACCATCTACGCCCCCGGTTACCTCGCCGCAGGCAAAGAAGCCCTCAAGCTCTGTCGAACCGTCGGTCTTGATCGGTAGACCGCCGCTCATGTAGTGTTCGAGGGGCTTCACCCGCACTGGGCGGCGCGTGAAATCGAGCTCGGCCCTATTTAGCCGAGCGATGGCTTTGTAGTACGGATGGGTCCAGTGCTCAGTTGGCATCTGCTCGAGGTGTAGCCATACCTCTTCTCCCTGATGCCACCTCTGGGCGATCGCGATGGCAGCGCGGTCCCTAGCGTAGAGATTGGCCTCGCCACCTGTCTTTAGTCCCCATTGTGGCAGCAATGCCTTCAAAAACTCATGCCCACGACTATCAGTGAGGGGCACGTCATCAATCACACGAAGGTCGATGAACCAGACCGGCAGCTCGGGTTCAGCTAGACCGATCGGATAGAACTGCACGAACTCCATGTCGCGAAGAGGGAGCCCCATCTCATTTACCAGTGCGTAGCCATCTCCAGTGGTGCGCATTGGGTTGTTGGTCCTGCCAAAGATACGTCCACCGCCGCCTGAGGCCAAGACAACCGCTTTCGTTGGGTAGTTCGTTACCCTGCCATTCTCCATGTCAATGGCACAGACCCCCGTTACACGTCGGTCATCTGTCAGAACGCGATAGACCATCTGTCCTTCGATAACCTTGATTCCAGCCATTCTGACCGCCCCTACCAGGGGGAGTGTCAACCCCATGCCACCGACCCTGGGGTTAGGCGCCCACGGGGCGACGCTGGCGCCATTAGGGTGAAGTCGCACCTTGACTCCAAAGCGCTCCAAGGAGCTAACGCTACCCAAAGCCTCGCGGCTGAAGGTCTCTAGGAGATCTGGGTCGTTGACGCGACGCCCGGTTTGATACGTTCGTTCGTAGTGATCCTGCCATGGAGTACCAGGTCCGGCGAAGGTGAAACCGCCTCCACCAAAGGCGGTGCAGTTGGCCTTGCCCAGGGGAGTCTTGCTGATGATTAGGACGTCTGCTCCGCTTTCGCGGGCTGCCAGAGCGGCACAAAGACCCGCACCGCCACCACCGATTACGACAACATCAAACATGCCCCAGCCCCCTTATCATATGGTCTTACCTCTGTTCGTCCTACGCGGCTGGACTTCCTTCAATCAAAAGCAAAGGGGATTCTTGCCATGGATTTTCGGAACCGCGATGGTCCTCTGACATAGCAGCGCGAGTCTTTGGGAGGAAAGCTCCGGCTCCAACCCGAATATGATCCACAAGAAGAGCTGGGGGTGAGTCAATGCTGCAGGGGATGATCTTCGCTATCAAACACTACGCCCTCCACGATGGCCCCGGTATTCGCACGACGGTCTTTCTCAAAGGCTGTCCCCTATCGTGCTCGTGGTGCCATAACCCAGAGAGTCAGCGTTCCACCCCTGAACTGCTGCTGCATCCCGAACGTTGTATCCAGTGCGGGCGGTGCCGCGTCATCTGCCCCAATGGAGGAGTAGGCAGTGCGAACTTGTGCACACGATGTGGTGCCTGCGTACATGTTTGTCCAGCCGACGCGCGGGAGATGGTCGGCAGGACGGTGACCGTCGGTGAGGTCATGGCTGAGCTGCGCAAGGACATCCCGTTCTACGACCAATCTGGCGGTGGCGTGACTTTCTCTGGAGGCGAACCACTGTGCCAGGCGGACTTCCTTATCAAGCTGCTTGACCACTGTCGATCTGAAGAGCTGCACCGTGTAGTGGACACCTCAGGCTTTGCTGATCGTGATCTTCTGCTTGATGTGGCAAAACGCACTGACCTCTTCCTCTATGACCTAAAACACATGGATAGCCGTCAGCATGAGCGTCTTGTTGGAGTACCCAATGAACTGATCTTGGGAAATCTCAGGGCACTAGCCAGGGTCGGTGTGCAGATCCGGATTCGTATGCCTATTATCCCTGGGAGCAACGATGATGAAGCGAACATTGATGCCACAGGATCATTTGCCGCATCCCTGGGCGGGATCAACCAGGTCGATATCTTACCCTATCATGGTTCGGCGGGCGAGAAATACCGTAAGCTGAACCTTGAGTATCGTCTCTCAGGAATAGAGGCACCGTCGGACGCCCGCATGACGGCGATTGCGGCAAGACTGCGAGGCTACGGCCTCAACGTAAGAATTGGAGGGTGACAGCATTGAACGAACGTGTGCAACGCCTTCGTCAGATGAGTATGGACATGCACCCTAGCATCTCCATCGAACGGGCGGTCCTGACCACCCGCTTCTATCAGGAGAACGAGGGCAGATACGCTGTTCCCGTTCTCCGTGCGCTGAACTTCAAGAAACTCTGCCTGAATCAAAGCATCTACATCGGCACAGACGAGCTCATCGTCGGTGAACGTGGCCCCGCGCCAAAGGCGGTCTCTACTTTTCCGGAGCTAACCTGTCACTCAGTAGAGGATCTTGAGATCCTCAACTCGAGGGAGATGGCTAATTACTCCGTCACCCGTGAGGATATAGAGACCTACAGAGTAGAGGTGCTCCCATACTGGCGTGGTAGGAGCATGCGCGACCGGGCATTTGCGAATATCAGTCAGGACTGGAAGGATCTCTACGAGGCCGGACTATTTACCGAGTTCATGGAACAGAGGGCGCCAGGGCATACCGCTCTCGACGGCACCATCTATCAGAAGGGAATGCTGGACCTCAAGCGGGAGATCGCTGAGTCGCGCGCTCGTCTGGACTTCATCCAGGACCCCGAGGCGACAGCCAAGGATGACGAGCTAAAGGCCATGGATATATCCTGTGACGCGGCCATCCTGTTCGCCAGACGTCATGCCGAGCTGGCAGAACGAATGGCAGAAGGGGAGAGTGACCAACAGCGTAAGAGGGAGCTCCAGCGCATCGCGGCCAATTGCCGCTGGGTCCCGGCGCATGCCCCCCGCGACCTGTGGGAAGCCTTGCAGATGTACTGGTTCGTCCACCTCGGTACCATCACAGAGCTCAATGGCTGGGACTCCATGAGCCCAGGACATCTAGATCAGCACCTCGAGCCTTTCTACCGACAGGGCATTTCTGACGAAACCCTTGACCGCGAGAGCGCTAAGGAGCTGCTTGGTTGCTTCTGGGTAAAGTTCAACAACCAGCCCGCTCCACCGAAAGTCGGCGTGACTGCGCTCGAGAGTGGCACATACAACGATTTCACCAATATCAACCTTGGCGGGCTAAGACGGGATGGTTCTGATGGCGTCAGTGAGCTCTCTTACCTGCTGCTGGAGCTCCTAGACGAGATGCATACCCTGCAGCCACAGGCCAATGTCCAGATCAGCGCTAGGACCCCTGAACGCTTTCTCAGGGCAGCGGCACGGGTGATACGAAAGGGCTACGGCTATCCATCGGTGTTCAACGCTGATACGGTGACTATGGAACAGCTACGGGCAGGCAAGAGCATCGAGGATGCCCGCGAAGGCGGAACTAGCGGGTGTGTGGAGACCGGTTGCTTTGGAAAAGAGGCCTATCTCTTGACCGGTTACCTTAATGTGCCGAAAGTCCTCGAACTGGTGCTCAATAACGGTGTTGACCCTTTGACCGGCAAGCAGATCGGCCTTCAGACGGGCGACCCAAGTGGGTTCACCTCGTTCGATCAGCTGTATCACGCGTTCGAACGGCAGCTCCACCATGTAGTGCAGACCAAGATCCGTGTCAACAACTATCTCGAGCATATGTACTCAACTTACGCTCCGGCACCATTCCTCTCCACGGTGATTAGTGATTGTATCGCTAAAGGCAAGGACTATTATAGCGGTGGTCCCCGCTACAACACGACGTACATTCAGTGCTGCGGGATCGGCACCATTACCGACAGTCTGTCAGCTCTGCAGAAGCATCTCTATGAAGACGGCGTGGTAACCATGGACCAGCTCCTGGTAGCCCTCAGGGCGAACTTCCGTGGTCACGAACCCCTACGCCAGATGTTGCTGAACAAGACCCCCTGCTTCGGCAACGACGACGATCTCGCCGATGCCCTGATGCAGAAGGTGTACACGTCGTTGCTTAAGGAGATCGATGGCCAGTCCAGCACCAAAGGAAGAACCTATCATCTGAACATGCTCTCCACCACCTGCCATGTCTACTTCGGCAAGATGCTCGGGGCTACCCCCAATGGTCGCCTAGCACATACTCCGGAATCCGACGGTACCTCCCCGTCTCACGGGGCCGACCGCAAGGGACCAACGGCTGTGGTGAAGTCACTGGCTAAAATGGACCAGGTGCAGTCAGGCGGGACTTTGCTCAACCAACGCTTCCTGCCGTCAGTGCTGGCCGATGAAGCCGGAATTGAGAAGCTGACTCAGCTGATCCGCACCTACTTCCGCCTGGGAGGCCATCATATCCAGTTCAATGTCGTGGATACTGAGACGTTGCGCAAAGCACAGGCGAGCCCGGCCGACTATCGCGACCTTCTGGTCCGTGTGGCCGGTTACAGCGATTACTTCGTCAACCTCGATAAGTTCCACCAGGAAGAGATCATCGCGCGGACGGCTCAGGAGATGCTGTAGAGGTGTTTTTTGCACCTTGGAAGAGTCAAGGGACTATCCCTCGAGCAGCTGCTCTTGGGAGAGTCCCTTGACTAACGGAAGCGGTGATTACGCACCCTCTTCGATCTGACGAACGAAGTCGGAGGGAGAGAGGAAGAAGCGGCCATAGTTGGGTGCAGTGTTGATGCTGCCATCACGAATGTCGGCGGTCGGTTTGAGCTCATTGTCGAAGAACTTGAGGTCAAGCTCATACTCGCCCGCGTCAAGATTTTCCCAGCGAATGAAGCCACAGCCGCAGGCAGGAACCGGTAGGGTGATCGTGCAGATAGTCTCTTTATCACCGACCTCGATATTGGCTGGTTGTTCAGTGCAGGTCTGCCCGATGAGAGGTTGGGTAGTGCACTGTTTGAGTGTAACAATCATGTTCTCAGTGCCTTCGGTGGCAAAGCTACTGACCATAAAGCGGACGGCATTGTCACCACCGTTGTTGATGCGGAACAATCCTGAGGTTCTGAGATAGGTTGCCATGTGGTTTCCTCCGTTCATGAGTCTGTTCATCAGAGCATTGCTAGCCAATGGCGGCCTTACGCACCCTCTTCGATCTGACGAACGAAATCGGATGGGGAGAGGAAGAAGCGGCCGTAGTTGGGCGCAGTGTTGACACTGCCATCACGGATGTCAGCGGTCGGTTTCAGCTCATTGTCGAAGAACTTGAGATCCAGCTCGTACTCGCCAGCGTCGAGGTTGCCCCAACGGACAAGACCACAACCGCAGGCAGGGACCGGCAGGGTGATCGTGCACAGAGTCTCCTTATCGCCGACTTCGATATTGGCTGGTTGTTCAGTACAGGTCTGACCGATGAGAGGCTGGGTGGTGCACCGCTTGAGTGTAACGATCATGTCTTCAGTGCCTTCAGTGGCAAAGCTGCTGACCATGAAGCGGATGGTATTGTCATTGCCGTTGTTGATGCGGAACAGTCCTGATGTTCTGAGGTAGGTTGCCATATTTGGTTTCCCCCCTTTCACAGGCCTACTCATTTATATGACTGCAGTTCGCTTGCCGCCAGAGTGCAAATGTCTTGGTAGGGGGCCCAATATTGTTGGAGCACTAGGTGAGGCCTAGCCACCCAAGGACGGAGAGATAACATGCTGATCACCAGATTGTTTACCTCTGAGGGGTTGTTGATTGACCAGGATAGCGATGGTTTGCCTGATGGTTGTCAATATCGGATCAGTATTGATCCGAGCCTCAGCTCACGGGAGAGCATGGCGGTCGCCAATCTAGCCGTGCGCTTAGGCATCGAACTCGTGGGCTATCATCACTCGCCGTTTCAGCTCTATGACACGGAACCATCGTCGGGGACTACGCCATACCTGTTGATCTCGCACGGATGGAACACATCACCAGTCTGGAACAAGGTGGATGAAGGCCTTCTGTGGATCCAGGATAGCGATCAGATCACGCTCAGTGGCGGTCGTGGCCTGATCGACCTGCTCACATGGTTGGCGTGTGGATATCCACGGCTTGGGGAGCCGATGGCGGCAACCCTGAGTGAAGTACTCCGCCGCAAGAGGATTCGCGAAGGAAGCGTTGTCGGGCTCGCTGTGGCACGGGGGCGGCTCCAGGCGGTCTACGTCCGAACTCGCGGCGCAGCGCGACGTGTGGGAGTAAGACACCGACTCTGGCCTGCATCTGGCGTCCCGGCCACAGACCGGGCCGCCGCGCAGTGTGATATCGGGCAAAAGGATCTCGTGGGACTGTTTTTGCCAAGCCCAGACCGTAACGAGGAAGGGCGCCCGATCCCCATCGTCATTGATGATCCATGCGATATGGGTGCCGTGTTGGCTGCCTGTCACATTGGCTTGAGGATGGGGCTTGAACATACGCGAGTGCCTCTGCCACTGGTAGTGGATCGAAGGTCAAGACTTTCAAATGGCCCGTGTTTCTGCATCCAGGTTCAGGGAGGGCAAGGCAAAGGTGCCGTGCTGGGCCAAGATGGTCGGGGCGGCTTCTCCCTCTCTGGTGATTCCCGCAGCCTAGAAATGGCGGCCAGATACTTGGCCGACCATTGGCCCCACGCATTGACCCAGTCCGATCGGCCTGATCCGCTCAAGCAGTGGAGCAACCTCCTGGATGATCTAGGGCAGATGAAGGGCGAGCCTGCCGAACTGGCGTGGTTGCTCGGTAGTGCCGCATCCAAAAGGGATGAGACCATTGCCGGCATCCATGCACACGCATCCATCTCCGAGGAGATGCGTGTATCTCTGCAGGAACGATCATGCAGTCCTATTCATGTTGAGGATAGAGTTGAACGCGACCTGATCGAAGCGCGCGAGTTCACCTGTCCATGGGAGGTCGACGAGATGTGGCGGGTGGTCCGGACGGCTCTACCAGCTAAGCTCGCTGGGCTTGGAGATAGGCCAGCTGCGTTGCAGGTCTTCATCAGCGAACCTGTGGACGTCCGTCATAGCCTGAGAGACGAGATGCGCACCTGGCTAAATGGGATTGGCGGAGCCAATGTTGCCGTGCAGGTGATCAGCGCTTACAAGCCGGGGCTATCATGGATAACCGACGTGGTGGCACCTGAACTGATTCGGCTGCAGGAGGCTGGGATCAGTGTTCAGCGTTTGAGGATCACCTACCAGTGTTTTGGTCAGGACGGCTACCTCGAACTGTCCAGCAGATGGCTGCAGGAGCTATACCCGATCGATGAACTGATCGCCCGGCAGACAGGGCTACCCCTTGACGCCATCGAGTTCGTCCCAGTGGACGAAGATGGAGCGCGCTACCGCGTGCAGGTGATCGAGAATGAGCTGGTGATCAAGGAGTGGTCGCTCACCTGTCACAACGGGGACCGCCATTATCTGGACCGGTTCCCCAACGCCGGCAGGGTGAAGACCTTCACATCATGGATAGCTCTGGTGGATGGCGATCATACACTGTGGGCTCAGTCTTTCGCGTCAGACTTGGAACTGATATGGCAGCTCTACCAAGCAAAGGTACTGCCATGGGTTGAGGGGCTCCTAGGCCAGGATGGTCCTCTAAGACCACAAATGCAACCGTTTTTCCGCGAGTTCTGCATTGAGCTGTGGGCAAGTGAAGATGACCGGGAGCTGGGAGTGCGTGAGGAACGGTTGTCACCTCTTGAGGCGATGCATGAGGAGTTCTATTTTACCACTCTTGATTGGTTTTCGAGGCTGGGTGCCGCTGTCTGCGGCGAGCCACTTCGTAAGCCGGGGGCGATCATCCCTTTGATGCGACAGCGCAAAGGGCGGGGAGCCACGCTGCGGGTGTCCATAAGGCGGACGCGAGCACCACAGACCGAGATTGTCTTTACGTCGGGGAAGCGGCTGGCGCTGGAACCAAACGGAAGCCACCAGCAGTTCCCGTTAGAACGACTGGACTTCATTCCCCAGGGCAGCTCCGTGGTTGTTCTTCCTGTATTTGGTGCCGTGGCTAACCAGGGGCTTACGGCTACGCTTGATGGGCTCCGAATCATGGCAAGAAGGGGACTGATCGAGCTTCCCAGGATTGGGGCCCGGGTCGTGCTCCTCGGTCAAGAAGGGGCACTTGCAGAGTACCGCTTTTCGGGCGACCGATGGGATGAATGCGCTTGTGAGCAATCACTTCCACGGCCTGTTTCAATGAACGTGATCGGCTACGAGGAGATGCAGGACGAGATCCAGACGATGCGAGAGCATCAGATTGGGCGCGTTTCCACCATCGCTCGGTCGTTTGGAGCCCGCAGTATCGAGATGGTTGAACTAGTATCGCCAGCCGCCAGGGTGATCTCAAGAGCGAAACTGGTGGCGTCTCGGCCAACTTATATGGTCATCGCCCGGCATCATGCCAATGAGGTCAGCAGCAGCAACGCCGCGCTTCTCTTGGCCAGACAACTCGCTCGGGAGAAGCGAACGCTGCTATCAGGAGTAAACGTGGTGATCCTCCCCATGGAAAATCCCGACGGGGCAGCGCTGCATAGCCGCCTAGCGGCAGAGGCACCAACGTGGAAGCACCATGCAGCGCGATTCAATGCACTCGGCGAGGATCTTGCAGTTGGCTATTTCCAGGATCAGCCCACCGACCCTGCCTCGATGGCAGTGACCACCGCCTGGAGAGCATGGAGACCCGATGTCGTCGGAGACAATCACGGCGTACCATCGCACGAGTGGGAACAGCCGTTCTCTGGTTACGTCTGTCCATGGTTCGCCACCTTCTGGATGCCTAGAGCACTTTACTACGGGTATTTCGCTTACTTTGATGACCCTACTTGGCCAGAACATCGGCGTATGTCAGAAGCGCTTAGGTGGAAGGTATCAAGCAGGCTGGCGGAGAATAGAGCCTTAACCGAACTTAACACGATCTGGAGGGATCGCTATCTGAAGTACGCCCATCGGCCGTGCCCGGAGAAGTTCCTGTATGATGAGCAGGAGTTCTGCCAAGGTCTACTCAGCTACTGCTCCGGCGTCAACCGCGAGTCAAAGGCTGTCACGGCAGCGCGCCGCTTTCCGGATCAGACCGTGCTCTGGTGGATCGATGAGGTCAATGATGAAACCGCTCAAGGTGAGTATCTTGCTCTTTGTATCCAGACACATCTGGACGCTAATCTGGCGGTGATCAAATACTTGGCTTCACTGCCGGTGCAGTTGGAACGAGAGCAGAGGTGCAACCGTGGCGGGGCAGTATTCATATGGTCGAGACCTCGTCCGCTGGATGTGGGAGCGGCCACGCGCTGAGGTTACTTCACGCTGGGCAGGCGCTAATGTGTCAGCTCAATCTCTACTGGGGACCAGGGAGTCGGGACTAGGGACTCGTATGAGGGAGGTCGTAATCATGACTCGTCTAGAGAGAATACGATGTATGGCCGCAGAGAACAACATCGCAGCGGTGGTCTTGGTACCAGGAACTAACTTCTTTTACTTCACTGACCTTGGGATGAAGCTTAGCGAGCGAATCACCGCTGCCTTCATTCCAGTTGAGGGTGAGCCCTTTGTCATCTGTCCGAAGCTAGAAGCCGAGAAGGTCCGGGCCACCGGATGGCAGGTATTCGCATGGAGCGATGAGGCCGGGCCCCATGGAGTGGCCAAGGAAGTGCTAAACAAATATGGGCTGGCAGGCAAGATCCTTGCCTGTGAGTATCAGACCATGCGTTTGATGGAGAAAGCGATGCTGGAGCGTGCCCTGGGGAACGTAACCGTGATCGACGCAGACCCGCTTCTCGCCGAGATGCGTATGGTCAAAGACGCCGACGAGGCTGCGAAAATGGAGACGGCGGCCAAGGTAGTCGAAGCAGCTGTCGAGGCTGCTAGGCAAGTACTGAGACCAGGCGTGACGGAGTACGAGGTCAGCCTAGCAATCCAGCAGACCATCCGTGCCCATGGCGGGGTTGGTGACTGTACCGTTGTGTCGGGGCTAAGGGGCTCCTCGGCCCACGCTTCGACCTCGAATAAGGCCATCGAGAATGGCGAGACCGTGATCGTCGATATCTGGGGAACCCACCAAGGCTACTATGGTGACATCACGAGAACGTTCGCCATAGGCGAGATCAGCGATGAGCTGAAGAAGATCTACCAAGTGGTCTACGACGCTCAGGCTCATGCGCGTGCAAGTAGCAAGCCTGGCATGAACGGTGAGGAGCTCGATGCCTTGGCGCGGGACTATATCACAGAGCACGGCTATGGCGACTACTTCATCCATCGTACCGGTCACGGCTTGGGGCTGGATGTACACGAAGAACCATACGTGGTGAAGGGCAATCATCGCCCCTTCGTACCAGGAAATGCGTTCACCATCGAGCCCGGGATCTATGTGCCCGGAGTCGGTGGTGTGCGCATCGAGGATGATGCGATCATGACCCAGGACGGTTGCCATATCTTGACCAACTACCCACGCGAACTCATCGTGATCAAGTAACGACAAGGCCGCAGGCGTACAGCGCCTGCGGCCTTTCATTTCTGATCGAGATGCTGGGGGAGAGACTAGCCTCTTAGAGCACCACGAACAACCAGCGGCGGGATGTTCGGAGCTGAGAAGGAGAAGGCTCTGACAAGGTGGCGATGCCCGTCATTTCTGGATGTAAGAGCGTTGATCCGATGCACATGCTCCCCGAAGCCTAGTTCGATATCATCGCTGGTCCTGGTCCAGACCCTATGAGTGTGACCGTCGGCGAAGGTCGTGAGGGTTTTGACGAGGTGGAAATGCTCGCCGTTGGCACGGATGAAGGGCGGACTGCTGATAGCAGCGATGCGATGAGTGTGACCTTCGACGACGCTAGTATTAGCTTGGAGCTCGTGGGTATGGCCTTGACGAAGGAATACTGCCATGATCTCACCCCCTTTCCGCTTTAGCGTATTCGCCAGCGAGACCAGGGGTGTGCCAAGAATCCGGATTCGATAAGAATGGGTCTGCAGACGCAAGCAATCGGAGAAGCGGGACGATCATGCTAATCTGCTAAACGGCAAGCCCACAGAATGCGAGTGCACTCTGTGGGCCTGTTCTGTTCATATTAGTCCCCTATAGA
The DNA here is from genome assembly GCA_964402415.1 of uncultured Clostridia bacterium. GTDB lineage: Bacteria > Bacillota > JAAYKD01 > JAAYKD01 > CAYOCI01 > CAYOCI01. Next base: position 1,690 of record CAYOCI010000078.1, on the reverse strand, counting down.
GTCTCTTCGGTGGTACCACAGTGGACGAAACCGCCCCCCTCGACTTACCCCACTAGGGACTAGGGACTGGGGACTAGGGACTCATTTCATGATAGCAGTGGTGGTGATGACTCGATTACGCCCCAGCGGATGCCACCATGGCAATCAGAGCGTAGAACGCTACGGCACCGACAAGGAAACCGCCCAGGGTCCATATGTGGTTATCTTTGTTGAAACGATTGTAACTCATCTGCTGTGCCAGTGATGATCCAGCGGCTCCCATGATGATGACCGGCATCCAATTGGTAAAGAATTGCATTGATTATTCCACCTTTCTGCGTTTTCCTACTTTAATTATACGTCAGTCTATTGTAATAGTAAATGCAAAGTGTAGAATGTTGTATCAAAATGTCGTAATAACTTTACCATAAAGATCGCTGAGATGTTGTGGCTGGCTATGACGAAGTGGAGCTTAACCATGTGACAAAGGACTGGTTAGCATCTCGCTAACCAGTCCTTCCAAGGCATCGTGCCAGATGAGATCCTATTTCAGACGGTCGTACTCAACCTTTCCATTGATAATCACTGTGTCAGCCCAAGTGTAGGCGTGTAGGGGATGACCGTTCCAGATGACCACGTCTGCGTCCTTGCCGACTTCCAGGCTACCAACGCGGTCCGCCACACCGATGATCCCGGCGGGGTTGATGGTGATGGCCTTTAGTGCTTCATCTTCGTCGAGACCGTATTTGACGGCAACGGCGACATTTCTTGGCAACCACATGGTCTCCGACCCCGTATCGTTCATGATGGCGAACTTGACACCTGCCTTGGACATTACCGCGGCGTTATCATGGCGGACGTACCAGAGCTCGTGCTTTGCGGGGGGCATCATCACCGGGCCGACAACGCAGCGCACATTCTTAGCGGCAAGCACGTCAGCAACCTTATAGCCTTCGGTGGCATGCTCAACGGTGAAGTCGAGATTGAACTCCTCGGCGAGGCGCACGGCAGTGAGAATGTCGTCGGCCCGATGGGCGTGGATGCGGGCGGTCATCTCACGGCGCAGTACCTTGCCAAGCGCTTCCCAGCCGAGGTTGCGGTCAAAGGGCTTACCTTCCTTCTCGGCCTTTTCTAAGTTCTTCATGTAGTTCTCTGCGGAGACTAGGGCATTGCGTAGTACCCCAGCGTTGCCCATACGGGTGCTGGGAGCTTGGTTGCGGCCGCCATAATTACGCTTGGGGTTTTCCCCCAACGCCATTTTCATCGACTCGGTACCAGGGATCAGCATCTCATCGATGGTTCGGCCGACCAGCTTACAGGCGAAACCGGTCCCACCGATAATATTGCCGCTGCCGGGACCGGTCCAGACGGTGGTTACACCCGCCTCACGGACCAGAGGAATAGCTGGGTCTTCGGGGTTAAAGGCGTCCATGGCGCGGATCTGCGCTTGCACGGGTCCTGTCATTTCATTGAAATCGCTGTTGGCGGGGAGGAAAGGCTCACCCCAGACAGAGAGGTGGGTATGGGCATCGATCAACCCGGGGGTGACCATCTTGCCGGCGGCATCGATTATGGTGGCGTCCTCGGGTATGCCTACGTCCTTATTGCCTACCGCTATGATCTTGCCATCCCTGACCAGCACAGTTCCGTTGTGAATCTTGCCATTGGTAATGGTGTGAACGAGACCATTGATGATTGCTAGCATTGTTAC
>CAYOCI010000077.1:15632-19308 GCA_964402415.1 uncultured Clostridia bacterium | reverse complement strand
CCGCCGATGAACTGGACATGGCCATGGCGAGATCATAGCCGCCCATATCATAGGCGAGGATGGTCGAGGCAAACATCGCCGGATCGGCGCCAAACAAGGCGTAGACCGGGGTGATCAGTGGCTTGAGCACAGAGGTAAGCACCGGCGCAAGGGATAGGATCCCGACCAGACCAATCGCCAGCGGCCCCATGGAGATGAACCCCTCGTCAAACTCCTTGCCATAGCCGCGCTTATTGCCGAGGATCTTGTCCACAGCACCGACAGCCATGAAGAAGACCATGATGTAGACGATGAGTTTGTTGATGTTCATTATTGCGTGACCTCCACAGCTTGATCTATGCCATTATACAGGAGCTAAAGCAGCCTGACCATGGAGATCATCAGGACAGTTCCCCGCGAGTGGTGAATCGCGCCGGCACCTAGAGCGGCATCCATGGCGTGGCCACGTATCAGAAGATAAAAAGGTCCCCACTCTGTGCACAGAGTGGGGACCGTGGGGATTAGCGAGCAAGCCTAGTTGGTGGTGTTGTCATCGGAACTGTTCGGCCAAGCAAACCGCAGCGTGTAGTTGACGATCACGGTCTGGCTGTCAAAGGCCGCTTCATAGGTCATCTCTTGATCGTGGTAGCCAACACCATTATTGAAGGTGTGGTTAAGGTTCTCCACGGAATACGCGTTTTCATTGATGCTGTAGTGCAGCGTGTAGCCAACCTTGACATTCTTCTGCTCGCTCTCTTTATTGCCAGTGTACTTGTAGACGGTATTTGCCACACTCACATTGCTGACAACCGGCTGCTGTGGCGCTGGTGCAGCGGGAGCTGTCTCCGTGCCCAGAGTCACAGGTCCACCGTCGTATGTCAGATCGTCAGCCTCGATCGTCACGGTTTCAGCTGCCAGCGCCCACCCGTTCACAGGTTCGTTCACACGCTGACCGTTATCCCAGATCTTGACCAGAGTGTAGGAGTAGGGGTAGCGGTTTTGCTCTCTGTCATAGGTACCCCAGATGAAATCGCTGTACTCGAAGTCTGCGACGTAGGCCACATGAATCGGCTGAGACGCCACGGAAGCGGTGGTGTGGGTCTGACCGGCGGTCTGACCATTGATATAGACCGTCTTGGCGCTGACACTGATGGATGTGTTACCTTTCCATACCGAGGGGTTCACGGTTAGGGAGTAGGTCCAGGTCTTGTCGGCGACCTTTGTGACGCTCGCGCGACCAAGATCTGCGCCCTCCCTCGAAACGGTGACTTCAAGCTGCGGGCCATCGATAACCACTGTGCCCGCCAACACCAGTTCTGTCGTAACATTGTGCGGGAGCTCAGTAGTGACAGGTGCCGGTGTGATCACGCCGGTGGCTCTAGCCTGTTCCGTCCGGCCCGTGACAACCGTCTTCGGAGCAGGGGCCGCGAAGGCCGTGGTTGAGAGGAGCAGTGCCAGAACGACGATAATCGATAGCATCTTTTTCATATCAGTATAACCTCCAAAAAGTCATGGTTGTTGCTCATTGGCTTTTGGAGGGTCGGTTACACTACTAGCTCCATATGGCCCAAGTGCCCAGATACAGGCCATACTTCCTTGCGCCCCCTAGGGAATAGCACATGGGGTTTGCGAGATAATGTTTTCCATGCTAGCTCGTATGCTCTTCATTGGTCAAATGACAACTCGCCCAAGCCCTCGCAACCAGCCGCGACAAGATAGTCGGCTCGCCACATTAGGCTGGTAGGCTCCCAATGAGCTGCCCGCTCCCACCCCCTCTGTTCTCGCTAATCAGGAATCATTCCTGTATGACAATGCTACCATTCGGCCCAGAAACTGTCTACGGGGGGAACTAATGAAATTTCTGTTAAGGGGAGCGATCAGCAGCTTTTGTCTGCCGAGCGTCTAACCCCTCCACTTGGTATAGAGCTCCGCCACCACCTGTTCGATCGGGGCCTTGCGGATCTCGATATCGGCGATACCGTCGATCTGTGCGATCTGCCCCAGCATCTCCTTGATCGGCACCACGCTGGTGTCGAACTCGTACTCGTAGACGCTCCGATCCACCGCGACCAATACTCCATGGTTCAGCTGGGGTGGGCTCTGACCGAGCAGGGTTAGGCGGATGCGGCAGAGGCTGCCGGTCAGTTCACGTAGCTGGTCGAAGCTGCCGTCGAAGGCCAGCTCACCCTTGGAGAGCAACACGATCCGTTGTGCCATCTCCTCGAGATCGCCCATATCGTGACTGGTGACGACGATGGTGGTGCCCTGCTCGCGATTGATCAGCTTCAGGAAGTCGATCATCTGTCGCTTGGCCAGCACGTCCAGACCCAGCGTGGGTTCGTCGAGGAAGATCAGCTCGGGGTTATGCAGCAGCATCAGACCAAGATCAGCTCGCATCCTCTGACCGAGGCTGAGCTCGCGGGCGAAGGTGCTCAAGAGCTCCTTAAGATCGAGCAGCTCCGTGACCAGGGCGAGCCGTTCCTGGTAGACCCGCTCGGGGATGTCCCAGACCGCCTTCTTCCACTCGAAGCTGAGGGCGACGGGATGATCCCACCAGAGCTCAGTCCGTTGACCAAAGACCACCCCGATTCGTTTCATCAGCTCCACCCGAGACCGCTCGGGGTCGAGGCCGAGGACTGAGACCTCGCCGCGGCTGGGCTGCATGATCCCGGCCAAGATCTTGATCGTGGTACTCTTGCCAGCGCCATTGGCACCGGCGTAAGCGACGAACTCACCCTTCTGGATCGTCAGCGAGAGGTCGTTCAGTGCGCTGACGACCCTCTTCTCGGGCCGGACTAGGTTCTTCACGATATCCCTGAAGTGACCGCTTCGCTGCCATTGGACAAACTCCTTATGGACATGACTTAGACTAACGGCGGTGGCCGCGATCGTGGTAGCGTGTTGAGCCATACCTGGCATAGTGTTTCAACCCCTTTCGGAAGACTGTAGCTGCTGCAAGGGCGAGGGTCATGGTAACGACAAGGGCTAGGTAGCTGGGCAGTCCCTGAGGTGGCATGCCTAAGATAAGGTTAGCGGGGAACCATGCGGTCAGGCCCACCGGGATTACCGTGCACAGAACCAGCTTGGCTCCCGAGCTGAGCCCGCCGATGGGAAAGGTCTGTAGCGCGCCGAAGAGGCCGATCGAGGTGGTTGAGATCTCCTCGCCAGCAACCGGTGCGTAGAAGGCCAAGGACCCGGTTAGGTAGGAGAAGCTCAGGATGACCGTCACGGATCCCACGATGCTGGCTGCCAAGAGTAGCAGACCCTTTACTCCTAAGCTGAGCGTCAACCACTGCAGAGACAGAGAGGTGATCCCGATTCCGCAGAGCAGCTTGCTGTTGCCCGAGATGGGGATGAAGCCCTCGGTCAGGAACTGCATCCACAGTGGGACGGGCTGGATCAGGCAGTGGTCCAGCTGTCCGCGGCCGACGACGCGGCTGATGAAGGCCACATTGCTCATGCCGAAGAACATTGAGACGACGCCGTCCACCAGGCAGGCATAGCCCAGCATGAACAAGATCTGGTCCTTGGACATACCGCCGATACTGCCAAAGCGCTCGGCAAGCAAGAAGATGCCGGCGATGGCAGACAGATTACCGATGATATCCGCCGCGATATTGGCCAGACAATACTTGGTGTCACGCAAGAACCACATCAGGTCCATCTTGGCGTGAATTCCCCAAAGCTGCAGGATGCG
>CAYOCI010000077.1:0-15532 GCA_964402415.1 uncultured Clostridia bacterium | reverse complement strand
GGGCTGTGGGCTGCGGGCTTCGTCTTACCCTCCATACGAGACCATCCTTTCCTCGCTCTTCTTGAAGGTCAGCAGAGCGATCGGCCAGAGAACCGCATTCCAGAAGAGCTGCAAGGCCAGGAGGCGGTATGGGTTGTCGCTGCCGATGGCGACCAACAGCGGTGCGCTGGCCACCGAGCCAAAGGGCAGAAGCTCCAACACTTTACCGACCCCCCAGGGCAGCAGAGCAAAGGGGATCAGAGCCCCCGAGAAGAGCTTAATGATCGCTTGCCGGATGTAGTAGGCGGTGTAGCTGGCGTTCTTCACATAGATCACCAACGAGGCGAACAGGAAGTCCATGGCGAAGCCCAGCGAAACGGAGAGCAGCAGGCTCACGAGGACGACGGGACCGTGGGCCATGAGGCTGCGTAGGCTGACGCCGAGCAAAGGGGAGAGCAGAAGCATCGGCAGCGAGTAGAGCACTAGGCCTGGCAGCCAGCCGCCGACGGTCTCGGCGCCCATCTGCATCAGTACTGGCACCGGGCGGGTGTAGCGCGAGATGATCGAACCTTCCCAGAAGGCGGTGGTGGCCGGAGTGACGATATTGAGCTGCTCACTGAGCACAGAGGCCAGCAGGGTATAGGTAAGCAACTGCGGAAGAGAGAGGCCGCCAAGGTCGGCTCCCTGGTCCGCTAGGGAGCGCCAGAGTAGCAGCAGGATCGCCATGGTGGCCAACTGCAAAAAGTAGCCGCTTAAGACATAGAAGAGGCCACCGTCAAAGCCGCGCGTGGCGGAGAGTTGGGATGTCATCAGGTATTTCCTCATAAGTCCTCCTCGTGGTTCGTAAAAGAAGTAAAGCCACGGGCTGCTGCCCGTGGCTCTCGCGTACAGAGGGGTACCGGATGTTCCCGGTGGGTAGCGCCGAACAGCGCACCCCTCCATGCAATGGTAAAGCCGCGGGCAAACACCCGCGGCCGAAGATCAACAACGTCATGTTTAGCCCACGCGCCTAAAGCACGTCAGCCAAACGTTGTGCATCATCAGGACCATGGGTGCCGAAAGGGTAGACTCCCCCCTGGGCGGCAACTTTGAGTCCTGCACGGATCTGCATCATCACGAAGTATCCTAAGCTCAGCGCTTTTCTTGCCATCTGCAGATCCCTCCCTCGTTCCTAGATTTCCCTGTTATTATAGCGGTGCGACCCAGGATAGGCAAGAGGAAAGATGCTGGAGCCAAGTGAAATAGGTAAGAGACGCAACGAGGTAGAGACAACAGGAAGGGGATAGGAGAGAGATGGTTCGACTGGAGCTAGCCACCATGGACGAGGCGCAGATCCTGTGCGACCTGATGACCAAGACCTTTGATGACGATGCCCGCCGCTGGTTCGGCCTGTCACAAGGCGGGCCACCGCGCTACAACGAGCTTAGCTACCACCAGCAGTTGGTCGAGGGTAAGGCCTGGCCGGAGCCCCACCTCTACTACAAGATCATCTTTGAGGATCAGATCGTCGGCGGCTTGGTGGTCTTCCCGAACGACAACACTGGTCGTTATTGCCTGGGATCGATCTATATCGACCCTGACTATCAGGACAAACACCTAGGGTCGGCGGTCATGTGCTTGATGGAAGAGGCCTACCCCCGTGCGCGCACGTGGATTCTAGACACCCCTAGCTGCTGTACCCGCAACCATCACTTCTATGAGAAGCATGGCTACGTCAAGGTTGGTGAGGGCGGGCCGAAGGAGGACAGCTTCTTTATGTACGAAAAGGTAATGTCGGCAATAGTGCAGTAGGTACGCATGAAGCGAAACATTGACGATAGGGGTCTGACCCCGATCGTCAATGTTTCGCTGGTTAGGTCCCTCCTCCGCCCTCTGTGGCCGCTGCCAGGGCCGCGAAAAGTCGTCCATAGCTCCTGGCAGCATGGCTCCACTGATAGCTGAGTGCTAGCTCTCTCCCTGCCCTCACACGCTGGCGCGTCAAGGCGGGTGATTGCCACATCTGCGCGATTGCCCCGGCGATGGTGGGGGCGTCCACTTGCTTGATGACCTGGGCTACCTCACTGCTGATAAACTCACCTAGGCCTCCTGCCTGGGTGGCGACCAGCGGTACGCCGGCTGCCAGCGCTTCCAAGGCCACCAGTCCAAAGGACTCTGCCTTACTGGGCATGATCACAGCCCCAAAGTTCCTATAGGCGCTCTGCAGTTGCTGGTGGTCGTAGCGGCCTAACCATTGCACGATATTGGCGACGCCTCGCCTGCTCGCTCTGTGCTTCAGTCTGGCAGAGATGGTTCCATCGCCGATGAGATCAAGTCGAGCTTGCGGATACTGGGGCTTAAGGATAACCATCGCGTCGATCAGTTCTTCCAGGCCTTTGTTCCTAACCAACCTGCCAGCATAGAGCAAGCGGTAGCGGTAGCTATCGCCCACACCTCGGTCACCGCTGTCGTCGATCTTTACCCCATGGCCGATCACAGACGTCTTCCCCGCGCAAAAGGGGTACAGGCTCAGGAGTTTGTCTTGCTCAAGGGTGCTGGGCACAACGATATGATCGGCGCTGCGTAGCAGTCGGAGCTGCCTCTGCGGCGTATACACCTTGTTGACCTTCCTGCGGAGTAACGAATGACAGGTATACACGGCGGGAACCTTTGCATCCAGCCTATAGTGCTGTAGCAGGCCCACATACTGCAGGCTGTGCGCGTGGATCACGTCTGGCAGAGGGACATGATGATCCTCAAGGTACTTCGCCATCATCCTGGCGCTGTAGCCCTTAGGAAACCGCACCACCGCAAGGCTCTCTCCCCTGGCTATCGATACAGAGCTCCGTGGCGTGCTGGAGATGACCGTCACTCGCACTCCCATTTGCGCGAGCTCACGCGTCAGAGCGGTCGCGACCACACCCAGACCGCCGATAATGTAGGGCTGGTACTCAGCGCTAAGCACCCACACGTGGAGCGGAGGATTAGTCACGGCACCCACCTCCGAAATACAGCTTGTGCAACGCGTCGCTGCTGCCTGACCAACTGAACCTGGCGATGCAGGTCTTCCTTCCTTGCATCCCCAGCCCATGCGCGCCGCCAGGATCTCGTGCCATGGCCAGAATCGCTTCAGCAAAATAACGGGGGTCGGTAAACTGCTGCACCAGCAGACCGTCAGCGCCGTGGGTGATAATCTCGCGAATCCCTCCGTTGGCTGATGCCACCGTAGGAATGCCACTGGCCAGCGCTTCCACTACCACCAGTCCAAACGCCTCATGACCCTGGGTGGGACAGACAAAGCAGTCCAACGCCCAGTAGACCCTGGGTATCTTCGCTCTCGGTACCCGCCCAAGAAAGCCGACGGGCACCTTAGCTCCACGGGCTAGGGCCTTGATCTGAGAGACATACCGACGCGTCCCGCTCCCGGCGAGCAGCAGTGTGGTGTGGGGAATCTTGTCGGCTACGAGCTCAGCAGCCTTCAGCAAGATCGGAATTCCTTTGATTGGGACAAAGCGCCCCACGAACCCGATCACAAAAGAGCTATCCACCCCCATCATTCTGCGGGCCAGCAGACGCTGGCTAGGGGTTGGCGGGTGGAATCTGGATGTATCGACACCGAGATGAACCACATGAACCCGATCGCCGTGGGCAGGATGCAGTTCTTTGACCCGGGAGGCCAGCGAGGCACTGTTGACGACGATCATGTTGGCATGGGCAAGCTGCGACTGTGCTTGACGTGTGGAGCTTATCGGCGGGACGATATAGGACAAGGAGTGCAAGAATATCGATAGAGGTGTCCCCGGGAAGCGCTGGCGCACTGCAGCCAGAAAGCCCGGTCGATTGTCCACCTGGATATGATCGTAGCTCTGCCCTTCGATCGCCCGCAGAACCCTGTTGATATAGGCGGCTCTAGTTCCACCAGCAACTCGGATGATGCGCAAGCTGCCTTGGATGGTGATACGGGGAAGATCAGGCATACTACGGCTTACGACCGTCACTTCGTGGGCCCTCGCTAGGTTGAGTGCCAGGTTGTAAATGCACGTTTCCACGGAGCTCCCCCGAGCACTAGGGACTGGATATGCCTCTGGAGCGATAATCAGCAGCCTCACCGAAACTATCCCCCTTCGCCCGCCACATGAGCGTTGTAGTCTCCTTGGTTGCTGGACGAGAGCGCAAGCAACCGTATCTCAAGATAAGTACATACCCAGCTGGGTAAGAAATGCGGTAACGTTCCGTTCGGCTCCAATGGCGGCAGGCAGCCTGGCAGCAATGCTGGCCCTTGAACCGTGGTATCTTGACTCGTAGTGTTGGAGCAACAGTGCCGTGGTCCGCGGGAATCTCAACCAGGCACTGATCAAGCGCAGGTCCGTAGCGTCCAGCTTGGCGACCTCTTGGTAACCATCCAAGATCGCTTCGGCTGTTGCAAAATCCCAGCCACTGGTCCAGCAAGAGTTGAAGATGACCCGATATAGATCATAGGCTCGCAGATCGATCCGCATGGTCTCAAAGTCGATCAGGTATGGGCCGTCTTGGCCAAAGATAAAGTTGCTCGGCCCTCCGTCACCATGACAGACATGGGGCTGTTGCTTAGCCAGCTTACAGACTTCGGCATACTGGCTATTGCGAAGCATGGACTGCGCCTTCTGTGAGTAACCCAAGAGCTCATCTCCGTGCTCCTGCAGAAACAGGCTGACTTGGTCTGAACGTCGACCCGACTTAGCTAGGGTGATCTGTTGCTGCAGCTTCGCGTGTTTGGCGCGCAGCTGGGCCGGCCACGTTCCAAGCATGTTGAAGCTGTTCTTCTGCCCAGGCGGGATCGCCCCGCTCTGGTGAAATCTGGCCAACAGCGCTCCGCAGGCCCTCATCCCTGGCTGCGAGCTCGGCTCTGGCCATCTGCCCTCGATCCATGGCGATAGCAGGTAAGGCTTCCGGCCATGTAGCCTGACATAGAGCTTTTTGCCCTCTGGCTCGTGCGGATCGCGCCAGGCGATCCTGGTAAATCCCGTTTTGCGAATTCGTTGCAGCGTCCTATCGATCCACCTTAGCTGTGACAGGGGATAAGCCATGGGTTTCAGCGCGTAAGACCTGCCGTTGGACAGCTCCACTCGATAAACGCCGTTGGCAGCGTGAGTGCTTTGCATCACGCGAACACCAAACCGGCCGGCAAGCTCCCTTACCTGCCTGCTGTTCATTCTGCATCCGCCCTCTTCTTTACATTGCCTAGGCTTCAGTTCGGTTCATCATATGATCAAAACGCCCCAAGTGTTAGTTCCCCACAAGCCTTCGCAGCACCACAGAGGTTGAAACGTTTCACCGTGCAGACGGTTGACCCCACTGCGGGCTGTGGGCTGCGGGCATCTTTGTGTTAGGGGAAGAAAGAAACAGAGCGCGTCACAGCGACGCGCTCTGTTTCTAGCCTCCTGCCAACAGGGGCTGAACCTTTATTGGCTAATCTGATGATGTGGCTGCTGTGGCCGCTGGCCAGTCCAACTGGTGACCCTCGAGCACATCCAGTACGATATTGGCGCTGCCCACTGGCATAATATGTGCCCCTTGAGCCACCGTCGGCAACTGCTCCAGCAGCTGCCTAGCCACGCGGACCCCTGCGGCCCTGCCCCCGATCGCCATCTCCCGCTCCAGCCACTGGGGAACATGAATGCCTGAGATATTCTCAATGACGTGGCGGGCCATCTTGTGGCTTTTCAGTGGAAGCATACCGGCGATCACCGGCACATGGTAGCCCTTGATCCTTTCGATGAAACGGGCCAAGACCTCGATCTCATAGACCGGCTGGGTCTCCACAAAATGAGCTCCGCTCTCCAGCTTCTGCAGCAGTTTGTCGATCTCGCGCTCCATATCATCGGCGCACGGGTTGGCGGCCACTCCGATGAAGAAGTCAGGCACGCCAGACAGCTCATTGCCGGAGAGGTCCTGACCGTGATTCAAGCAGTTAGCCAGCTTGACTAGGCCCACCGAGTCAGTCTCAAATACCCCTTGGGCCTGAGGGTGGTCGCCGCTCTGGGGATGATCACCGGTCAGGACTAGAATGGTACGCACCCCGAGAGCGGCGGCACCCAGTAGTTCTGACTGCAGCCCGATGATGTTGCGATCACGGCAAGTAAGGTGGAAGATGGCATCCAGCCCGGCATCCCTGCGCACGATATGGGCCACGGCGATCGGGCTCATGCGCATATTAGCCATGGGGCTATCGGTGATATTGACCGCATGAACCTTATCCCGCAAGGCGTTGGCATACTGCAGCACCTTGGCGAGACTAGTCCCTTTGGGCGGCTCCAGCTCGGCCGTCAGGGCGAACTGGCCGCTGGCTAAGATCTCCCTCAGTCCCTGCATTTCGATTGCCTTCTCTCAATTATAGATTTAGCGGCGCGCACGGCCTCAGTAGCGTCAGCCGCGTAGTGGGCACCGATGGATCGGGCATAATCACCCGAGACCACCGCCCCTCCGACCAAGATAGGCACCTGCATCCCCCGCTCCCGCGCCCCATCAGCGATAACTGCCATCTCCGGCATGGTGGTGGTCATCAGCGCGCTAAGAGCTATCAGGTCTGCCTGCGCCTCAGACGCGGTCTGGATGATCAGGCTGCTCTCCACATCCTTGCCTAGGTCGATCACCTGAAAGCCATGGTTGCGCAAGAGTAGGCCGACGATACTCTTGCCGATATCGTGAATATCGCCCTTGACCGTGGCCAGGACCACTGTTCCAGCTTTGCTCTCTGAGCTCTGCTCCAGCTGTGGACGCAGCAGTTGGAAAGTCTCCTGAGCCGCCTCCGCCGCCAGCAGCAATTGCGGCAAGAAAAAGAGCCGTTGATCATATTTGCTGCCTGCGGTATCCATGGCCGGAATCACACACTCATCGATGATGCGCATCGCTGGCCAACCTTGGCCCAACAGCGCCGTGGTCAGCTGAGCGAGATGGCCCCTCTCTCCTGATAGGATGTCGGCCACCAGACGTTCCTCGCTGGACCGTTCACGGGCTGGCTGTTCTGATGCTGCCGCGACGATCTTTGCTGCGCCGGGGTTCTCTGCTGGCGCGGCCTTGGCCAGATAGCGCGCCGCGTGGCGGTCGCGGTTCGTGATCAGGTCAGCCGTGAAGATGGTCGGCCACACGCCTTCCTGGTCGGGGTTGATGATCGGCAGGTCCAGACCTGCGGCCAGCGCCATGGCCAAGAAGGTGTTGTTCAATGCGGCGCGGTTGGGTAAGCCATGGGAGATATTGCTGACACCGAGCGCGGTGCGCACCCCCAGCTCTTCCTTCACTAGACGAATGGCGCGCAGTGTCTCCGCGACCAGTTCCTGACTGGCACCCGCGGTGAGGGTCAGGGTATCGATATAGACATCCTCGCGGCGAATGCCGCGGGCTAAGGCTCGGTCAACAATCCGTCGGGCGATCTTCAGCCGTTCCGATGCGGTGGCGGGGATGCCGCTGTGGTCCAGTGTCAGACCGAGGATGGCCGCTCCATACTCACGGGCCAGGTCAGTCACCTGCTCCAACTTCTCCTCGTCGCCGTTGGCCGAGTTGAGCAAAGGCTTACCCCGGTAGACCCGCAGCCCGCTCCGCATCGCCTCGTGGCTGGCGGTGTCGATGGAGAGCGGTACGCCGACCACCCGCTGTGCTGCCAGGATTGCCTGTGGCATCAGAGCGGCTTCATCGATCCCAGGGGCACGAGTACCGACATTGATATCGACCAGTGCGGCTCCCGCCTGCACTTGCGCTGCGGCCTCGTCAGCCACAACGCTGAGGTCAGCATCCTTCAGTGCCTTGGCCAGCCTCTTCCTCGCGGTCGGGTTGATCCGCTCGCCGATTACCTGCGTCGGCAGCTGATCACTGATATAGATTGTCTCGGTCGCTCCCGCCAGCTTGGAGAAGGCGGGGTGTTGCCTCGGACGGGGGGTGTACCCGCGTGCCTGCTCGACGATCAGGCGCAGGTGTTCGGGAGTCGTGCCACAGCAACCACCGACGATATTGGCTCCAGCGGCGATCAACCCAGCCACGTAGCTTGCCATCTCCTCGGGAGCCAGCGTGAAGACCGTTCGTCCCTCTTGATGGCGGGGGAGACCCGCGTTGGGCTGCACCAAGAGCGGCCGGTCCGAGACCCGATATTGACGCTCGAGGATCTCGCCCATGCGCTCAGGACCGAAACCACAGTTGGTTCCGACTGCGTCTACGCCCAGAGCCTCGAGCACTGTGACCACCGTTTCCGGGTCGGCCCCGGTTAAGGTGCGCAGATCCTCGCTGTAAGTGAGCGAACAGATGATGGGCAGCGAGCTGCTCGCGGCTCGGGCGCCGATAACCGCCGCCTTCGCCTCGTGCAGGTCGGACATGGTCTCGATCAGCAATAGGTCAACCTCGCCTGCCGCTAGGGCCCTGGCCTGCTGATAGAAAACTTCGCAGACCTCGTCAAAGGTCAGCTGCCCGAGGGGGCGGATCAACTGGCCCACCGGGCCGATATCGCCGGCCACCCAGCCACCGCTCGAGGCAGCCTGTCTAGCTAGGTAGGCTGCCCGCCGGTTGATCTCCGACACTTGGTCGGACAACCCATAGTTCGCCAGCTTCAGGCGGTTGGCCCCAAAGGTGTTCGTCTGGATGAGGTCGCAGCCGGCGGACAGGTACTGTTGATGCACCCACTGCACCAGTTCGGGCCGCTGTAGATTCAGCAGCTCGGGACAGAGCCCGGATGGCAGGGCTCCCTGGGCTTGGAGCAGGGTGCCCATGGCCCCGTCACTGACTAGAACTCTCTCAGCTAGCAGCTGTTGAAAATGGTCTCTGCGCATTCGCTCACCTCCTATTGCTACCGCAACCGGCAGTTGGTCAGGTTGCAGCGCTCACACTTGTGAGGCTGTGCTTCACAGGCCTCCCCCAAGTGCCAGCCTAAGATCGCCGTGATCGATTTACGCGGCACCAGCAGGTGTCGGCTGGTTACTCTCACACCAATCTGCTCGGCTTGTAGCAACGCGGCCCAATCGCTTTGCAGTTCCAGAGGGACGCTGCCATAGCCGGGGCTGAAGCGCTGGGTCAAGTGCAGACCTTCGCTTCGGGCCTCATCATGCAGATGACCGTTGACCTGGTTCACGGTCTGCTCGGCAGCATCGGAGCCAATGGCATCGGCAATGGCTGCCGCTGTATATTCGCCTTGGCTGAGAAGATCGCTGATCAGCTGATCCAGGTCAGGGCCAAGTGTTGCGACCAGAAAACTGACCCTCTGGCTATGGCGCAGGAGCTGGATCAGGTCGGGTGAGCTAAGCACCAGTCCTCCGCCGACCACTTGCAGGCCACCGCCGGGATGCTCGGCCAAGGGAAAGGTACGGACCAGGGCAGCAGGCTTAGCCACTCGCTTGACCGCCCCGATCGTCTGCTCGAGCAACTGATTCACGCGCTCTGACTCCTCAGTCCGACCCGGCTGGTAGCCCAGATAGCGTTTGGTCTCATCGCGGTCGGTCTGAAAGGTCAGATCGTAGCGCATGCATCATTCCCCCTTATCCCGTTACTGCTCAACTCTGATCATCTGACACTGCTCGATTGGCTGGAAGACCGAGTCAAGCGAGCTGATCACCCTGCGCAGATCGTGTGTGCTGATACGATCGGTTATCATCTGGATGGTCCGCGTATCACTACCGTGACCGGTTTCGTCCAAGGATACTATACTCACTCCGCGCTCAGCAAAGAGCTGACCAACGTGGCGTGCCTCGCCCTGGTGGCTCTTCAGCTCTAGACGGAGATACCATCTGGTCGGCACGGCCTGCACCTTTATGACCTCTATCAGATTAGTGGAGCTGCGGATCTTGGCGCGATCGCGATCTCCCTGGCTGCGGATCAGGCTGATCAGATCCGCCAGGACGGCGCTACCCGTCGGCAAACCTCCCGCCCCTTGGCCGGTGAGCGTTAGTTCACCGATCGCTCGGCCGTGGATGACCAGAGCGTTGAACGAGTCATCCACCCTCGCCAAAGCACGCTCGCTGGGGAGCAGGGTAGGAGCGACGCGCAGTTCCAGCGCATCCCCGACCGTCTTGGCCACAGCCAGGAGCTTGATGCGGTAGCCGTGCGCCTTAGCAAAGAGAATATCCTCGGTGGTGATCCCCGCGATCCCCTCACGCTCGATCTTGGCGAGGGGTATATCCAGCCCGTAGGCCAACCGGGTCAGGATCTTCAGCTTGTAGTGGGCGTCATGCCCGTCGACGTCGGAGCTGGGATCAGCCTCGGCATAGCCGGCCTCTTGGGCCTCCCGCAGTGCCTGTCTGTAGGATAGCCCAGCATTGGTCATACGCGAGAGGATGTAATTGGTGGTCCCGTTGACGATCCCCTCGATCCCGGTGATGGTCTCCGCGGCTAGATAGTCCTGCAAGATGGTGATGACCGGGATACCCCCACAGACGCTGGCCTCGTAGCGGAGAGAGACGCCGTGCTCTTCGGCAACCCGATGCAGCTCCGCGCCGTGCTGAGCGATCAAGGCCTTGTTGGCCGTGACCACATGCTTGCCGCTGGCCAGTGCCCGCAGGACGTACTCCCGCGCCGGGTCGATCCCACCGATTAGTTCCACCACGATCTGGATCTCTGGATCGATCAAGAGATCGTCAGTCTCCGTCGTCAGTAGGCCTTCCGGAAGCGTGACCCCTCTGCTCTTACCCTTGTTGCGCACCAAGACGCCAGCCACTTGAACTACGGTATCAGCGCTGCGCTCGATGGCATCACGATTGCTGTTGAGCAGGCTCCAGAGCCCTGCCCCGACGGTGCCAAAGCCCAGTAGGGCGATCTTTACTCGCTTCATCTTGATCTCCTTGGTTCAATCCTGGCACGTCGCTCGCCCTCACTCAGAGGCGGCCGCGGCGTGTGGATAAACATAGTGATGTAGCCAGTTGCTAAAGAGGAGGGTGGCGTGGCCTCGCCAACGGGCGGTCGGCTCCTGTGTCGGATCATCTCCCGGGAAATAGTTGACCGGCATTCTGATCGCCAGCCCCTTGTCGAGGTCACGGAAATACTCCGTTGCCAGCGTCAGCGCGTCATATTCGGCGTGGCCGGTGGCGAAAACCTGTCGACCGTCTTTGGAAAGGATCAGAGAGACCCCCGCTTCATCGCTGGCGGCTGCGATCTCGAGCTCGGGCACCAGCTCAATATCCTCCCTGCGGATGGTGGTATGCCGCGAGTGGGGGATGAGGAACTCATCATCAAAGCCCATTAGCAGTCGACAACCCTTGGTTGCCGCACGATTGGGAAAGATCCCAAAGCACTTCTCGGGCAGCGCATACTTCTGGATGCCATAGTGGTGATAGAGCGCGGCTTGGGCCCCCCAACAGATATGGAAGGTGCAGATGCCTCGATCCCGGCTCCAAGCGAAAATGCGCGTCAGCTCAGGCCAATAGTCTACATCCTCGAAGCGCAGGGTCTCCACTGGGGCGCCGGTGATGATCAGGCCATCCACCTGCTGCTCTTCGAGCTGCGCAAAGGGGAGGTAAAACCGGTCTAGGTAGTCTTGCGGTGTGTTCTTGCTCTGATGGCTCTCCAGGCGAATCAGCTTCACCTCGATCGTCAACGGGCTGCTGCTCAAGAGGCGCAGCAGCTGGGTCTCGGTGGTCTGCTTGGTCGGCATTAAGTTTAGTATGGCGATCCGCAAGGGACGTAGTCCATGCTGACTGGCCAGAAACTCGTTATTGATCGAGATATTCTCCGCCGCGAGCGTGTCCGCGGTCGGCAGATCGGTTGGGATGATAACGGACATGCGCGCACCTCCTAACGGGATCTATTCTGCTGCGGATATCGCTTGGGCCAGATCATTGCATTTATCCTTCGACCCCGTCTGGAGCACCAACCGATGCACAGCTTGGGCGACCGCCTGGGCTCTTGTCGCTTCGACCCAGGTGCTGGCCACTTGAGGCCCGATGGTGGTGACGAGCGGTCTCTGGTTGTCGGCAGTTGCGATACGCTCAGCAAACTGAGCGGCAAAGCTGGGGGCAGAGGTCAGATCCTCTCCAATGATGCTGACCTCACTTAGTTGATCCAATCGCAACGCTGGAATCGACGACGCAGCAAGCTCGGTGGCTAGCTGGTCGGCCGTACCGTTACCAGCTGCCAGGTACAAGAACGCTTCTTGGCCGGCGCGTGGGAGTAGGGTGCAGCCGATCTTTTTGACGACGGCTAGAAGCTTGGACTCGCTCTCCCACAGAGCCTCCATCCGAAACAAGGTTTGGCCGCTGCGAGCCGCTACGGCGATCGGCCGGGGTTGCTGGTGGACAGAGCGCGCGCGGGTAGGTGCTTCACCAATCCGTGTCCCCGGGTGGTCGCTGAATGTCGACCTCACCCACAGGGGGATGGTTGGCTTCTGAGCGGCGGTCTCCACAGAACGCAGTTGCATGACCTTAGCTCCGTGAGCTGCCAACAGGCAGCAACTCTGGTGGCTGATCGCGGGTAGGAGTTCGGCCTCGGGGATCAGACGTGGGTCGGCGGTCATCACGCCGTCCACGTCGGTGTAGATCTCAATTCGCGCTGCATCTAGGGCCACCCCGAGGGCGCAAGCGGTCGTGTCGCTACCCCCTCGTCCCAAGGTGGTGAGCTCCCCTTCGGGGGTCGCTCCCTGCCCGCCAGCCACCACCACAATCCCGCCCTGGTCCAGGCGCGTTCTTAACCGGTCAGCTTCGACGCGTAGTATCTGGGCGTCGCCGTGGACATTGGTGGTGACAATGCCAGCCTGCGCTCCAGTCAGGTAAGTCGCCCGATAGCCTCGCTGCTGTAGGAGGGCCGTCATCAGCGTGCCGGCGATGATCTCGCCGCAGCCAAAGAGCAGATCCTTCTCACGTGTCCAACCGCCAGGAGATACCGATTCGATCAGTCCCAAGAGCGTATCGGTGGCGTAAGGAGCCCCCTGCCGCCCCATGGCGGAGATCACGGCCACCACCGCGTAGCCATCGTCATGGGCGGCAGCGATCCGACGACAGACGATCTCGCGTGCTTCAGGGGTCGCGACCGATGTCCCGCCAAACTTCTGTACCAAGAGTCTTCTTGCTTGTCGCATCTAGATCAGTCCTTTGTTGACCAAGAGTTCGGCGATCTGCACCGCGTTGGTGGCGGCACCCTTGCGTATCTGGTCACCACAGACCCAAAGCACCAGTCCGTTGTGACAGCTGAGATCCTCACGGATCCGCCCCACATGGACCAGGTCCTGATCGGAGCTGTCGATCGGCATCGGATACTGCCGCTTTGACGGGTCATCAACTACCCTGACCCCGGGCGCCTTGCCCAACAGTTCACGAGCCAGTTCCACGGGTAGGGGCCGATCAGTCCCAATGGTGATCGCCTCGGAGTGGCTCCTCAGCACGGGGACGCGGACACAGGTACAGCTGACGCGCAGGTCGGGGGCGTGCAGAATCTTGCGGCCCTCATGGAGCATCTTTAGCTCTTCTTTGCTATAGCCATTGGAGGCAAAGTCATCGATATGTGGGATCAGATTGTAGGCGATCTGGTATGGGAAGACGGTCGGGCTGATCGACTCCCCGTTCAACAACTGCCTAGTCTGAGTCTCAAGCTCGACCAATCCCATCTGACCAGCTCCAGAGACCGCTTGGTAGGTCGATACGACCATCCGCTTGACCGACGCGTGGTCATGCAACGGCTTGATCGCGACCATGGCGATGATGGTGGAGCAGTTGGGATTGGCGATAATCCCGTGATGGTGGCCTACGTCTTCGGGGTTGACCTCCGGAACCACCAGCGGGACATCGGGGTGCAGGCGATAGGCGCTGCTGTTGTCGATCACGATCGCCCCCCGCTTAACCGCCTCAGGCGCATAGCGCAGGCTGACCTCGCTGCCTGCAGCCACCAGAGTCAGGTCAACCCCCTCGAAAGCATCCGCCGAGGTCTTCTCAACTGTGTATTCGTTCCCCCGCCAGACCAGGCACTTGCCAGCTTGGCGGTCACCCAATAACCGTAGCTCCGCTACCGGGAAGCTGCGTTCGGCGAGCACCTTCAGCATCTCCTGCCCTACGGCCCCGGTTGCCCCCAAGATGGCAACGGTTACTCCCTTCACCTAAACCCCCTCCGTTCTTCACAGGTCCTTAGTCGCTATTGCGCGGCTGCAGCCAGAGCCTGTTCCAGATCAGCGATCAGGTCAGCGACGTTCTCGATACCGATGGAGAGGCGGATCAGGTCGGGGGCGACACCGGCAGCGATCTGCGCCGCCTCACTCAGCTGGGCGTGAGTGGTGCTGGCCGGGTGAATAACCAAGGACTTGACATCGGCGACATTGGCCAGGTGGCTAAACAGCTTCAAGCTGTTGATGAACTTCACTCCGGCCTGTAGACCCCCCTTGATGCCGAAGGTGAAGATCGAACCGGTCCCTTTGGGGAAATCTCTTTTCGCTAAGTGATGATAGGGGCTGCTCGGCAGGCTTGGGTACTTGACCCAGTTCACGGTCGGGTGCTGTTCGAGGTACGAGGCGATCTTCTGGGCGTTCGCCACGTGTCGCTCCAGCCTGAGTGAGAGGGTCTCCAGCCCCTGCAGCAGCAGGAACGAGTTGAACGGGCTGATGCAAGCGCCGGTATCGCGCAGCAACTGCACCCTAGCCTTGGTGATGAAGGCGGCAGCTCCGATATCCTGAGCGTAACGGATGCCATGATAACTGAGATCTGGCTCGGTGAAGCTGCTAAAGCGTCCCGACCCGGCCCAGTCAAACTTGCCCGAGTCGACGATCAGCCCGCCGAGGCTGCTGCCATGTCCGCCGATGAACTTGGTGGCGGAGTGAACGACGATATCCGCGCCATGCTCAAACGGGCGATAGAGGTACGGCGAGGCAAAGGTGTTGTCGACGATCAGAGGCAGCCCGTTTTCGTGGGCGATCTTGGCCAGCGCGTCGATATCGATCAAGTTGATTCCAGGGTTGCCGATGGTCTCGACATAGATGGCGCGGGTCTTCTCGTTGATCGCCGAACGGAACTCCTCGAGATGGTCGGGGTTGACAAAACGCGTCGTGATGCCCAGGTTAGGCAGGGTCAGCTTGAATAGATTGTAGGTGCCGCCGTAGAGTGTGCTGGCAGAGATGATCTCATCGCCGGTCTTGGCGATATTGAGGATGGCGTAAGTGATGGCTGCCGAGCCCGATGCCACCGCTAGGGCACCCACGCCGCCTTCGAGGGCGGCGATCCGCTGCTCAAGCACATCGCTGGTGGGGTTCATGATGCGCGTATAGATATTGCCCGGCTCCTTGAGGGAGAAGAGGTTGGCACCGTGCTCGACATCACGGAACACGTAGGACGTGGTCTGGTAGATGGGCACGGCTCTGGAACCAGTGGTGGGATCAGGCGTCTGTCCGGCGTGGATCTGGAGGGTTTCGAAACGATAGTCCTGTTCGGTCATGTTAGCGCTTCCTTTCGTTCTTAAACTGACCGAAACATCAAAAGACCTCTTTCTGACGAAAGAGGTCCGAACGAGTCTAGCGGAGCCCTCTCTCATCTTCCAGTGTTGCCACTGTAGGAATTAGCACCTGGCTTTTCAGCTGGTTGCCGGGCTTCATAGGGCCTATCCCTCCGCCGCTCTTGATAAGAGTGTCTTCGATATTCGGTTGTTCAGTATATTA
>CAYOCI010000076.1:0-19401 GCA_964402415.1 uncultured Clostridia bacterium | reverse complement strand
TAGAGGCGTACGGCTTTCAGTGCCATTGTCTGGGCACCTCGGTCCCCATCGACAAGCTGATCAATGCTGCCATCGAGATCGATGCTGATGCCATCTTGATTAGCACCATTATCAGCCACGCCGACATCCATCGTCTCAATATGAAGCGCCTGCACGAGCTCTGTGTGGAACAGGGGATTCGTGAG
This sequence comes from uncultured Clostridia bacterium, assembly GCA_964402415.1. Classification (GTDB taxonomy): domain Bacteria; phylum Bacillota; class JAAYKD01; order JAAYKD01; family CAYOCI01; genus CAYOCI01. Next base: position 19,216 of record CAYOCI010000076.1, on the reverse strand, counting down.
CGCTTGATCCTCGTCTCAGGCGGCACACAGGTCACGCATGAACTGGCGGTGGAAGCAGGCATGGATGCCGGCTTTGGTCGCGGGACCAAGGGGGTCGATGTAGCGAGCTTCCTCGTCAAGGAGAAGAGGGCGAGGAGCCCACAGCCCGCGGCCCGCAGCCCGCAGTAAGCCCCCAGACTCCACAAGCGGCACCATCGCGCCTGGGTTTTCACACGTCTCTGCGGCGGTATCGGAGCGAACGAGAGGTCGTCTCTGCAGATGGCAGACGGTGACATCCACTCCACTGCGGGCCGAGGGCTGTGGGCTGCGGGCAATTCCCAATGGAGGAGGGTTATCAATGCTGCTGGTTGCGGAGATTGGCAGTACAACAACCATCGTTAGTGCTTTTGCAGGGATAGAGAGCGAAGCGCCGCGCCTGCTCGGCCAGGGGCAGGCGCCCACGACGGTGCTGAATGGTGATGTAACCATCGGTCTCGAGCAGGCGCTATCATCGTTACGGGCCGGGCTCGACATGCCGATCCCTGATGACGTGCCGATCTACGCCAGCAGTTCGGCGGCGGGCGGACTGAAGATGACGGTCCACGGCCTGGTCTACGACATGACGGTCAAGGCGGCCAAAGAGGCCGCGCTTGGTGCTGGTGCCGTCGTTCGGTTGGTCACAGCTGGAGCGCTCAAAGACCACGATCTGGCCAAGGTCGCGGCGATCCGTCCCAATATGATCATGCTAGCTGGTGGTGTCGAGTATGGCGAGACCGAGACTGCGCTCACCAATGCATCACTCCTGGCTCAGCTCCCCTTTCGAGTACCGATTCTGTACGCAGGCAACTCAGCCATCCAGAGTCAGATCGAGGCCATCCTCATCCGGGCAGGCTTCATGGTACGCACGGTAGCCAATGTCTACCCCAGGATCGATGAACTGCAGGTGGAGCCGGCCAGGAGAGCCATACAGACGCTCTTTGAGGAGCATATCACTCAGGCGCCTGGGATGGAGAAGATCCGCACCCTAGTGACGGGGCCGATCATGCCCACTCCGGGGGCAGTGATGCAGGCTGCTCGTCTGTTGGCAGGGGAGATCGGTGACCTGGTGGTCATGGATATCGGTGGTGCGACCACAGACGTGCATTCCGTGGCTGAGGGTGCCGAGCAGTATCGTAAGCTCACAGTCTACCCCGAACCCTTAGCCAAACGCACCGTTGAGGGCGATCTGGGTCTGTTCGTCAATGCCGGTCATGTCGCTGAGCTGATCGGCCATGAGCGCCTTGAGGAGCAGTTTGGCATGCCGATGAGTAACGCGATCAAGGATATTCCTCCCATCCCGACGAAACCAACGGAGATAACTTTGGTGGAGTGCCTGGCTAGGGTCGCTGCCGAGACCGCCATGTCGCGGCACGCTGGTCGAGTGCGTCATCTCTACGGCCCGGGAGGCCGAACGACACTGGTCGAGGGGAAGGATCTATCTCAAGTACGGTGGTTGATCGGTACAGGAGGTGCGTTGACACGGCTCCCTGGCCGCCGGAGTATCCTGGAAGGTCTTCGCCGTAGCAGAAGCGGGCAAGAGCTATGGCCCAGTCCGGATGCATCCACCCTGATCGATCATTACTATATCATGGCCGCCTGTGGTGTGTTGGCAGCCCAACACCCCCGAGCTGCCCTCCAGCTTATGAAGGTCAGCTTTGCGGCTGAGGAAGGATCATGATCAAATGCATAAGGCACGCGTCATCATCGATCTAGACAAGATAACCCATAATAGTCGCATCATGGTCAGCCAATGTGCCCGAGCTGGCATGCTCGTCGTAGGGGTGGTCAAGGCCGTCTGTGGTTCACCCCAAGTCGCCAGAGCGATGCTCGCTGGGGGCGTAGAGTGGCTGGCCGACTCGCGCGTGGAGAACCTCGACGGACTCCGCCAGGCTGGGATCGAGCAACCGCTCATGCTTCTGCGTATCCCACATCTGGGTGAGGTGGAACAAGTAGTCAGAGCCGCCGACATAAGCCTCAACTCAGAACTGATCACCATCCGCACCTTGGGGCAGGCGGCCGTGCGGCAGAATGGGGTTCACCAGATTATCCTGATGGTCGACGTGGGTGATCTGCGGGAAGGTGTCATGCCCAGCGACGTCATCCCAGTGGTACGTGAGATCCTTGGCGTGCCCGGGATCAAGCTGGTCGGGCTGGGCACCAATATCGGCTGCTATGGTGGCCTGGTCGCCACCGAGGAGAATACAACGACCATCACCAGTCTTGCAACGACCATTAGGGAGAAGCTGGGCGTGGATCTTCCGTATATGTCCGGGGGCAACACGCGCACATCGGTGCTGCTCGACGAGGGCAGGATGCCGTCGGGGCATCATCACCTACGCCTGGGCGAAAGCATCTTGCTGGGCAATTACACGCTTCCGGAAAGAGTGATAGCCGACTGCTACCAGGATGCTTTCATCCTGCAGGCACCGATTGTCGAGCTCAAGGTCAAGCCTTCTCGGCCCCAAGGAATCATCGCCCAAGATGCCTTTGGCCAGATCCCTGTGTTCCAAGACAAGGGACCAAGACAGCGGGCGATCACAGCAGTGGGGCGGCAGGACCTGGGGGCGGGTTGGCTGGAACCGATGGACCGAGGAGTAGATCTGTTGGGGGCCAGCAGTGATCACCTCATTGTTGACGTCAGCGACGCTGAGCGTGATCTCGCGATTGGGTCAGTGCTTTCTTTCCGTCTTGACTACGGTTCGCTGGTCGGGCTGATGACATCCCCCTATGTCGAGAAGCTCTATCTCGCGAGCGGTATAGAGCGGCCATCATGACACAGGCTATGAGGGAGATACCCGCCGTCCGACGCCCACAGCAGTTATGGAAGCGGGTGCATACCTGTTGAGCTGCAGGTCTTTGTTCGCACTGGCAGCCAGCGGGAAAGGAGGTTTCCTCATGTCAGAGGAGTTCCTACAGTTGGTGGCTATCGCCCCTCATCCACCGATCATCATCCCGGAGATAGGCCGTGACGAGCGTCAGGCAGCCCGCAAGACCATCGACGGCATGACCCGCCTGGCGGCAGAGATCAAGCGCAGGCAGCCCGAAACCATCGTGGTCATTACGCCCCATGCCACACTTTTCCGCGATGCCGTCACGGTCTCCATGCTTGATCAACTCACAGGAGACCTCGGCCAGTTCGGAGCGCACCATCTCACGTTCATGTACCAGAATGACATGGAGCTGGCCATGGCCATCGTTCAGACAGCAGCATCGCTCCGGGTGACCGCCGCTGGAATTGATCGGGATGATTACCAGAACTATGGGATCGGGAAGAGCCTAGATCATGGGGCACTTGTGCCTCTCTACTTTCTCAAAGAACAGGGGATCGAGCATAACCTCGTCTGGGTCGCCATCGGCCTACTGAGCGGTGAGGAGCTGTACTCCTTCGGTGTGGCGATCCAGAAAGCGGTGGCGCAGGTCAAGCGCCGCACCGTCGTCCTGGTCAGTGGCGACCTCTCCCATCGCCTAACCGCAGAAGCGCCGGCAGGCTATGATCCACGCGGCGAGGAGTTCGACCGGCTGGTAGAACAGAGCATCGCCAGCGGAGAGTTTATGGACCTGTTGGAGGTGGATGAAGGGTTATCTGAGGCGGCAGGGGAGTGTGGCCTACGGCCGATCCAGATCGGGCTAGGGGTCCTAGATGGCTACCAGGTGGAGAGTGAGGTGCTGTCTTACGAAGGCCCCTATGGTGTGGGCTATCTGACCGCACTACTTGTACCTAGCACCCCCGGCAAGCCATCACTTCTCCAGTCCATGCGCCAACAGGCAACCGACCGAATCGACAAGCTCCGTGAAGGCGAGAGCGCGGAAGTGCGTTTGGCCAGAACCACGTTGGAGCGTTATGTCAGAACAGGTGAGACGCCTGCGGTGGAGCAACTACCTGCCGCATGGAAGAGGCGTGCTGGAGTCTTCGTATCCATAAAGAAGAAGGGGCAGCTACGGGGCTGCATTGGCACCATCGAGCCCACCAGGGGGAACCTGGCCGAGGAGATCATCCATAACGCCATCGCCGCCGGAACAGAGGACCCTCGCTTTGCTCCTGTTCAGGAAGAAGAACTGCCGCATCTTGTTTACTCCGTGGACCTCTTATCAGAATCAGAGCAAATCGCTGACCCTGAGAGTCTCGACCCCCATCGCTATGGTGTGATCGTGCGCAGTGGGCGCAAGAGTGGGCTTTTGCTTCCGCACCTTGAAGGCATCGATACGGCCGCGCAACAGCTGGAGATCGCCAAGCAGAAGGCCGGGATTCGACCGGGTGAACAGGTCAAGCTATGGCGCTTTGAGGTGGTGCGCTATCATTGACGACCGTATAGCGGTCGTCGGCCCGTAGCCATCAGGCAGAGGGCATCAGTTGCAAAGCGTGAATGGGGCAGGGGAGGTCGAGAGCCCAGCTCATTCTGATGACTGTTGGCTGATGTCTGATGACTCATTTGAGGAGGTACCCACATGTCGCACCCTGCGCAGTTCTGGCACCAGCTTCCCGACGGAAGGATACTATGCTACCTATGCTCGCAGTACTGCCGCATTAAGCTTGGTGGGGTTGGCTTTTGCCGCTATCGCCGCCACGATCCAGAGGGCCTGGTCTCGCTCAACTATGGGCAGATCAGCTCGTACGCCCTTGACCCGATCGAGAAGAAGCCCCTCTACCACTACCATCCTGGCTCCAGCGTCTTCTCCATTGGTTCGGTAGGCTGCAGTCTGGCCTGTCAGTTCTGCCAGAACTGGGGAATCGCTCAGGCAGAAGCAGAGACCGTCTCGGTGAGCCCTGGTCGCATCGTCGAACTTGCCAGGTCAGAAGCGGCCCGCCAGCATGACTGCATCGGCATTGCTTACACCTACAATGAGCCGATCATCTGGAGCGAGTTCATCTTGGATGTTGCCTCCCAAGCTCACGACCAGGGACTGAAAAACGTATTGGTCACCAGCGGCTATGCCACCCCCAAACCTTGGCAGGCCTTGCTGAGGCTAATCGATGCAGCCAATATCGACCTCAAGGGGTATACGGACCGTTTCTATGACAGCGTCTGCTCCGGCCGCTTGGCCCCCGTGCGCAAGGCGGTGGAGATGGCCGTCGAGGCCGGCATCCATGTGGAGATCACCACGCTGTTGATCCCAGGAGCCAACGATGACGAGGACGAGATTGGGGCCTTGGCTCGCTGGCTGGCTGATCTGAACCCGCTTATCCCGCTTCACTTCAGCCGCTACTTCCCGAACTACCGTATGACGGCTCCGCCTACGCCGATTAGTACACTGGTTCGTGCACGGGAGATAGCAAGTCAGCATCTTCGTTTTGTGTATCTTGGCAATGTGGGCCTGGGACAGGAGACGACCTGCCCGAGATGTGGTGCGCTCATCATCGAACGCAGCTCAGGAGTGAAGCTCCACCATGATCACGGACGCTGCCCTCATTGTAAAGATGTAATGGAGGGCTTGATCATGGCGTAAATATGGGAAGGGAGGTTTGCAGGAGCTAGACTGCTTAAGCTCAACCAGTGATGAGCGATGATTGGCCGACCGATAGATAGAGAGAGTGAGAGAGGAGAAATACGAATGAAGCGTCGAGTACTGATCATGGGTGCCGCTGGACGTGACTTTCACAACTTCAACGTTCTCTATCGTAACAGCCCTGACCATGAGGTAGTTGCCTTCACGGCTAACCAGATCCCCGACATTCATGGACGGCGCTATCCGGTTGAGCTTGCCGGCGAACTCTACCCACAAGGCATCCCGATCTATGCTGAAGATGCGATCATGGACCTCATCACAGAACTGCACGTCGATGAAGTGGTCTTCTCCTACAGTGATGTCTCCTACGAGTACATCATGCATCGCGCCTCGCTGGTGAACTCTCTAGGGGCAGATTTCAAGATACTTAGCGCAACGTCCACCATGGTCAAGTCTACCAAACCCGTGGTCGCCGTCTGCGCCATTCGCACCGGGGTGGGCAAGAGTCAGACCACGCGCAAGGTCTGCGACGAGCTCAAGCGGATGGGACTGCGTGTGGTGGCGATTCGTCACCCGATGCCCTATGGCGACCTCGCCAGACAGGCCTGCCAACGCTTTGCTACCTATGAGGACCTCAATCTGCACCAAACCACCATCGAAGAGCGTGAGGAGTATGAGCCCCATATCGATCGGGGTATCATCGTCTATGCAGGCGTTGACTATGAGCGGATCCTCCGCCAAGCCGAGCAGGAGGCAGACGTCATCGTCTGGGATGGTGGCAATAACGACACGCCCTTCTACAAGCCCGATCTGCACATCACTCTTGTCGATCCCCACCGCCCCGGTCACGAGGCACTTTACTACCCGGGTGAAACCAATGTACTGATGGCTGACGTCATTCTGATCAACAAGATTGAGACTGCGGATCCAGAGGCCGTTCGCAAGGTGCGCGAGAGCATCCATCGCCTAAACCCCAGCGCCACTGTGATCGACGGTGCATCCCCACTCTTTGTCGATGACGCAGACGCCATCCGTGGCAAGCGAGTCCTGGTCATCGAAGATGGTCCAACCCTGACCCATGGCGGCATGCGTTATGGTGCAGGGGTTATGGCTGCATACAAATACGGTGCGGCGGAGTTGGTTGATGCTCGCCCTTACGCTGTGGGCAGCATTCAGCAAACCTACGCAAAGTACAACCACCTCTCGGATATCCTTCCTGCCATGGGTTACGGTACGCAGCAGATCACGGATCTGGAACAGACCATCTCCGCCACACCCTGCGATCTGGTCTTGATCGCTACACCCATCGATCTTCGTCGGGTCCTAACCCTGGTCAAGCCAACCGTCAGAGTGCGCTACGAACTGCAAGAGATTGGGGCGCCCACCATCGCCGACGTGCTGAAGCGGTTCAGGGGCTAAGCAGTGCTTTCGGCGCATGGGTGTCATCCCAGCGCGTTAAAGGTCAGGAGCGGTAGACGAACGTGTACCGCTCCTGATCCATGTAAACTGGTCTATCAGCGGGCCAGGAGCGTAAAACAATGAGTGATTGTGATAAACTGAACGAAAACCCTTGACAGGATGTGTCGGCTCGTTAGAATGTGCATAGGTTGGTACTTTATCTAGCTCTTTCCGTCGGAACTGGCATGACGTAGAATTGGGTATGCGGGTATCTGAAGTTTACCATAACGAAATCATGCGAGTTCCAGAGAGATAAACCACACCTTTTTCCTAGAGAGTGAAACCTTTTGCCTGCAGCTCTCGTATGAATACACATCGGAGTGAGGGAATGTACGTGGATTTTGTTGATCAACAGCTGGTCATACGTAGCCAGCAGGGTGACATGACCGCCTTCGCTGAACTCATCAATCTGTATAAGCAGAGGATTTTTGCCTATGCGTATCGGATGGTGGGCAATACGCAGGACGCGGAAGATATCGCTCAGGAGACCTTCCTGCGCGTCTATCGGCACCTGGCCAACTATGACCCGCACCGTCGGTTCTCAACTTGGATCTACGCCATTGCCAACAACCTCTGTATCGATCAGCTGCGCCGCCGCCATCCGACAGTCTCCCTGGATCAGCCCATCAATGACGAAGGTGATCTGTTCCTGGAGCCAGCAGCGACTGATGGCGACCCTGAGCACGAGGTTGAACAGATGGAGCTTCACCAGGTGGTGGAGACAGCTATCGCCTCCTTGCCTGAGAGCTACCGCAGCGTGATCGTATTACGCCACCTGCAGAATCTCTCGTATGAGGAGATCAGTCGCGTGCTTGATCTGCCTCTCAACACGGTCAAGACGAGGATCTTCCGTGCTCGGGAAGCACTGTGTAAGCGGCTGAAGGACCTCTAGGAAAGGAGGCTATCGATGCTGAAGTGTTCAAGCGCTCATGAATACATCGATCTCTATGTCGACCATGAGCTTGGATATGGAGAAGAGCAGGAACTCAAGGAGCATCTGAGTGAATGTGGTGATTGCCAAGAGCGATTGCTGGCATTGCAGAAGACCATTGCCCTGATGAACTCCCTGGAGCAGCCGAAGCTGAGCAGTGACTTCACACAGCGGGTGATGGCGAGACTACCTGCACCAGCCATGCCCACCACGAAACAGCGCTGGGCAAAGCAGAAGCCGTATATCTGGCGTTACACTGCCGCTGCAGCAGTGCTCATTCTCATCATATCGTCGGGCTGGTTATTGAGCAGACAAGTTCCCACCGCTCCCCTCGCCATTAGTTCGGATCCGGATCTGGTGCGTCAAGGGAGCAGCTTCGTTCTTCCGCAAGGGAAGACGGTAGAAGGCAACCTAACCGTAATCGATGGGTCCCTGGTCATCTATGGCAAGGTGACAGGTGACGTGACCGTGGTCCGTGGTGAGTTGGAGATGGGGCCCACCGCCCAGATCACGGGGAAGACGACCACCATCGACCGCCCCTTGGCACGCTGGCAGTACCTGTGGCTGAACGTCTCCGAGGGGATGAAAGGCTTTGCCGAGAATCTGCGGCGAGCAGTTCAGAAATGACAATATAAACGCCATCTAGGGACCCTCTACGTGCCGCTAACGCGACGCGAGGAGGGTCCTTTTAGCGGTCAAACAGGCCGAGCTCTTTTGGGGGTCGGGTAGTAGCAGTGACGATTCCGTGCTACAATAAATGGGACAACTTCTTCTGGAAAGGAATGACTCCATGCCCAGCCTCAAAGATGCTCTCAATAGCGCCGTTGAGCGCCAAAGCCAAATCATCACACAACTATCTGATGATCTGTACGCCCACCCTGAGCTTGGGCATCAGGAGTTCTACGCCCACAAGCGCCTAACCGAGACTCTAGTGACGGCGGGCTTTGAGGTGGAGGCCCCCTATGGTGGGCTGTCAACCGCATTTCGCGCCACATTGGCCACGGGTCGCCCGGGGCCTACTGTCGCCCTGTTAGCCGAATATGACGCTCTACCTGATATCGGTCACGGTTGCGGACACAACGCCATCGGTGCAGCCAGCGTCGGAGCGGCTCTGGCTCTAGCCAGCTGCCGCGACCAACTAGCCGGGACGGTCGTCTGTGTAGGCACACCCGCCGAAGAGACGGACGGTGGTAAGGTCACCCTAACCGAGCGTGGCGCCTTCGACACCGTGGACTTCGCCTTGATGGTCCATCCCTCCGATCGTCATATCCTCGGTCGTACCACCTTAGCTCTCGACGCCCTGGAGTTCACCTTCACCGGCCGGACTGCGCATGCCGCCGGGGCACCCCACGAGGGGATCAATGCCCTCGACGCCTGCATCCAGACCTTCAATGGGGTCAACGCGCTCCGTCAGCATCTGACCGATGATGTTCGCATCCATGGGATCATTACAGAAGGCGGTGTAGCTCCCAATATCGTCCCGGAACGGGCCGTGGCCCGCTTCTATGTTCGTGCGCGCCAGCGTGGCTATCTTAACGCCGTGGTCGAAAAGGTCAAGGCTTGTGCACGCGCCGGGGCCACCGCCGCTGGGGCCAAGGTTGAGATGCGCAACTTCGAGCTCTCCAATGACAATATCAAGCTGAACTACCGTTTTACCGATCTCTATGGCGAGCAGTTGGCGCATCTCGGTATTACCAATGTCGATCCCGTTGACCTGGGGAGCGGGTCTTCCGACCTGGGCAACGTCAGTCAGCGTGTCCCTGCCATTCACCCCTATATCGCCATCTCCGATCACCCCATCCCCGGACATACGCGCGAGTTTGGCGAAGCTACGACCACGCCTACGGGTCATGCTGGACTGCTGATTGGGGCCAAGGCCTTGGCCATGACAGTGGCCGAGCTCCTTACCCGTCCTGAGGTAGCTTCGGAGGTGAAGGCCGAGTTTGCGCGCGCATGATTCCATCTGGCGCTGTGACCATCGGTCCTGCTCAGACTAACACCAAGTATCGTCGTCAATGCTGTTCTTGGGAGAAGGATTCCACCAGATCAGGAAGAAAATAGACAAGCTACCATGTGGAGTTTGCTGCACTCAGTTTGGTACCAACGCACATATACTAGTGTTGATTGCCTATGTCGCAGCGGGTCGCAAGAACGGTAGTTTGGGGAGGGAGAACACGGTGCTGCTTGACAAGCTCAGCCCGGTCATCACCCGCATCAGGATATGGGATATCGCTGACATAGCCCTTGTCACTGCGGTCTTATATCGCGTTATCCTGATGATTCGTGATACCCGCGCGGTGCAGTTGGTCAAAGGGCTGGTTATTCTGTTGCTGGCCACCATGGTGAGCGAGAGCCTGAACCTACGGGCCACCAACTGGCTCTTGACGCAGACCATGACCGTGGGTATCTTGGCGATCCCCATCGTATTCCAGGCCGAGTTTCGCCGAGCCCTGGAGCAGATCGGGCGCGGACATATCTTTAAGCCCAGCAAGCCCCTGGACACCGAAGAGATCCTCAAACTTCTCAGCGAGTTGACCAAGGCTGTGGAGATCCTGGCCAAGAATAGAACTGGTGCTCTTCTTATCATCGAACGGGAGACCGGTCTACGGGAGTTTATGGAGACTGGTGTCCCCATCGATGGGGTCGTGACCTCGCAGCTATTGCTGAACGTCTTTATCCCCAAGACACCGCTTCACGATGGAGCGGTCATGATCCGGGGCAACCGCCTGGTGGCGGCAGCGTGCTACCTACCGCTGAGCGAGAACCCGGATCTGGATCAGTCCTTGGGAACCAGGCACCGCGCTGGTATCGGTATCACGGAACAGTCCGACGCACTGTCGGTCATCGTCTCTGAGGAGACGGGTGGTATCTCGCTAGCCCAAAATGGCAAGCTAACCCGTTATCTCGATGCCAAGATGCTAAAGGAACTGCTCACTCAGATCCAAGTGCCTAAGCCGCACCGGGGCTTGGCCTCACTATGGCCGTGGAGGTCTGAAGAGCATGGATAAAGTCTTCTCATCCAACAACACAGTCAAGATGCTGGCGCTGGTGCTGGCCGTGGTGCTGTGGCTCTATGTGGCCCAAGGTGACCAGACTCAGATCGTCAATGATGTCACCAAACCCTTTTACCGTGTGGCACTCGTCCCGCAGAATGTTTCCCCCGGACTGCGGGTGACCTCCATCCCAGCCGAAGTCGACACCATCAGCCTCAAGGGGACCCCCGGCGTAGTCGATAGCGTGACGCCCAAGGAGCTGGTGGCTATGGCCAACCTTAGTGGTCTGGGTGAAGGGACTCACGAGGTCAAGGTCGATGTCCAGCTCCCTCAAGGAGTGAAGTTGGCAGGCGTAGCCCCCGTCCGCGTCCAGGTCGTACTGGATGCGATCGTTGCTCGACAGATGGGAGTCCGAGTCGATCTCCTGGGCCTTCCCGGCAACAATCTAGCGGCGCACAACCCCAGCGTCAGGCCATCGCAGGTCTTCGTCGATGGGCCGCGCAGCGTTGTTGATCAGGTAGTCGCCGTGGTGGCGAAGGCTTCCGTGAGTGGTGCGACCGCTTCGATTACCGAGAGCTTACCCCTAAGAGCCGTGGACAAAGATGGCAAAGAGATCAGTGGGATCAGTATCAGCCCAGCGGTCGTCGACGTAGTCGTACCGGTCGGGCTACCGATCAAAGAGGTGCCGATCAAGCCTGTCATTTCTGGGCAGCCGGCATCGGGCTACACCATGACTACGGTGCAGGTGGAACCTTTGACGATCAAGGTCTCGGGCCCCCAGGCTCGTCTCGATGAGATAGAGTTCATCGCTACCGAGACCATCGATATCAGCAAGCTAGAGGCCGATATCACCAAAGACTTGCGTCTCCAGGTTCCTGCCCAGGTCACCATTCCCGCTCCGAACCCCGAGAAAGCCAAGGTTACGGTGCGCATCGCCAAGGCAACTACACCCAAACCCGACGTACCAGAGGAGCCGACAGGCGGTACACCGGCCACGCCCGGCAGCGGAAAACCGACCGGGTCGATCACCCCGTAACGAGGTGCGATCCACTGGCAGCGGTTTGATTGACGTGGTCCAATCACATAATCGAACTAGATTGGCCATTGGCTCTGCGGCCAGTGGCCTTCTCGTGAGGAGGCTATCCATGGGCAAATACTTTGGAACCGATGGAGTGCGTGGCATTGCCAACACCGAGCTCACTCCTGAACTCGCCTTTCGACTCGGCCGCGCGGGCGCATACGTGCTGGCCGAGGAGCACCCTCGCCCGACCATCGTCGTGGGCAAAGACACCCGTATCTCTGGCGATCTGCTGGAGAGTGCCCTGATCGCCGGCATCCTGTCGGTGGGTGCTGATGTACTCAAGGTTGGTGTGGTCTCCACGCCAGCCGTCGCGTATCTGACCAATACGCTGGACGCTGAAGCCGGCGTTGTGATCTCTGCCTCGCACAATCCGGTCCGGGATAATGGCATCAAGTTCTTCTCCCGTGATGGCTTCAAGCTGCCGGATGAAGTGGAAGCTCGGATCGAGCAACTTCTCGAGGAGGGTGAAGACCGCTTACCCCGCCCGATCGGTGCGGACGTTGGATGCGTCCGGGAACTGCCTGACGCCGTCGAGCGCTTCGTCAGCTACCTAGCTTCCACCATCGAGGGCGATCTGAAGGGACTCAGAGTGGTTCTGGACTGTGCGCACGGGGCTGCCCATCGTATTGGACCTGAACTTTTCACTCGGCTAGGGGCGAAGGTCACTGCCCTCAACAATCAGCCGACTGGAACGAATATTAATGTAGAGTGTGGTTCCACTCACCCGCAGGCGCTGCGCCAGGCGGTGGTCCAGCATCACGCCGATCTCGGCCTAGCCTTTGATGGTGATGCAGATCGTATCATAGCCGTTGATGAACGGGGTGAACTGGTCGATGGTGACTTCATCATGGCCATTCTAGCCTCGCAGATGAAGGCAGAGGGGCGCCTACCCCAGGACAGCCTCGTAGTCACGGTCATGAGTAATCTTGGTCTGGTCGTCGCCATGCGCAACTTGGGGATCAACCTGGTCACGACCAAGGTTGGTGACCGCTACGTGCTAGAAGCCATGCGCCGCGATGGCTTGACCTTAGGTGGCGAGCAGTCAGGGCACATTATCATGCTCGACCACAATACCACTGGTGATGGCGTACTGACTGGCTTGCAGCTCGCCCATGTCTGCCACAGGCAGCAGAAGCCTCTCTCCGCACTGGCGTCGGTGATGCAGCGCTTCCCACAGGTGCTGACCAATGTCAAGGTGGATGATAAGGAACAGGTCATGAGCGACGAGGGCGTCAAGGGTGCCATCGCCGCCGCCGAGCGCGAGCTTGGTGAGACCGGCCGCATCCTCGTTCGTCCGTCCGGAACCGAAGCCATCGTTCGCGTCATGGTCGAGGCTCAAGACCACGACAGCGCCCATGAGATAGCAGATCGTGTGGCAGGGGTTATCAAGGCGCTACGTAAAGCCTAAGAAAGCATGATTTTGGAGTGGTGCGCGGACATGTGCGCCCCGTTGCCGCCCGAGATAAGGCGGCATAAGATAGATCGTGGAGAAAGGGGGGGTGTTGGGCTTGCCGAGATGGGTAAGCCATGATCTGAGTGATCATCGAACGCTCAAAAGCGCCTGGGCTGGCTGCAAAGCTAGTCGACGAGGAGGGGGGCTATCGAAGTCTTCGGCGGATACCCCCCGGTAGCTCGGACCGTTACCCAGCCTCCAAAACTGGCGAGTGATCGCCTCGACAAAGGGCTGGGACGAGCAAGAATTTCACTCCGGCGTGTGGATTATTACGCCCTCGATCCATACTAAGGGAGGAAGAGCCTATCCGTGAATGATGCGGCGGAGCCGCAAGAACAGGTGATGCGGATCGTTGCTTCGCAGCCGACCGCGAGAAGGAGTGAACCGCCATGTGTGGTATCGTTGGCTATGTAGGGGGCGCACAGGCACAGCCTGTGATTATTGAAGGACTTAAGAAACTCGAATATCGTGGTTATGATTCAGCAGGCATCGCGGTCGTGGAGCATGGCAGGATCCATATCTCCAAGAGCGTTGGTAAGATCAAGCAGCTCGAAGAGAAGCTCCAAGGTGGCGAACTCAAGGGAAGTCTAGGGCTTGGTCACACGCGTTGGGCTACCCATGGACGGCCATCGGATGAAAACGCTCACCCCCATCGTGACTGTACCGGTAAGATCGTAGCTGTCCACAACGGCATCATCGAGAACTATGTTGAGCTGCGCGAAGAGCTGATCAAATCGGGGCACCGCTTTGAGTCGCAGACCGATACCGAGGTCATCCCCCACCTGCTCGAGGATTATTACCAGGGGGATCTCGAGGCCGCCATGCGCAAGGTCCTTGGGCGCATTCATGGCTCATACGCCATCGTCGCCATGACCGAGAGCGAGCCCGACCGTCTGGTCGTGGCGCGCAAAGACAGCCCACTGATCATCGGTCTGGGGCAGGGCGAGAACCTGATCGCATCGGATATCCCCGCAGTCCTCGCTCATACCAAGAAGACCTATATCCTTGACGATGGGGAAGTAGCGGTGGTCACCCGCGACTGCGTCCAGGTCACCGACGTCGCTGGCAATCCTGTCGACAAACAAGTCTACGAGGTCAAGTGGGATCCCGAGGCTGCCGAAAAGGGCGGCTATGAGCATTTCATGCTCAAAGAGATCAGTGAACAACCTCGCGCCATTCGTGATACGCTTACCGGTCGTATCCTGCCGGGGAATACTGGCGTCAGCCTCGAAGAGCTGCAGGTCACCGCTGACTACCTCGCTGGGATCAACAAGATCTTCATCGTGGCCGCAGGGACCGCCTATCACGCAGGCATGGTCGGTAAGTATCTGCTGGAGAGACTAGTCCGCATCCCTGTCGAAGTGGATATCGCCTCGGAGTTCCGCTATCGTAATCCGATCTTGGATGAGAAGACCATGGTCATCGTCGTCAGCCAGTCGGGTGAGACAGCTGATACCTTGGCCGCGCTGCGCGAGGCAAAGAAGCGTGGGTCCAAGGTCCTGGCGGTAACCAATGTCGTCGGCAGTTCCGTGGCTCGCGAGGCCGATCACGTGATCTATACATGGGCGGGACCGGAGATCGCCGTCGCCTCGACCAAGGCCTATACCACCCAGCTCGTTGCCTTGACGCTCTTGACCATTCATTTCGCCAAAGTGCGCGGCACCCTCGCTGGCGAGCAGGTGCAGGATCTGCTCCTGAACCTACGCCGTCTGCCCGTGCTCGCTCAGGAGATCCTCGACCAAGCGGATACCATCAAGGAGTGGGCGGAGCATATCAAGAACCGAAGCAGCGCCTTCTTCATCGGCCGCAGCCTCGACTATGCTGTGGCGCTGGAAGGCTCGCTTAAGCTGAAGGAGATCTCCTATATCCACGCCGAGGCCTACGCCTCAGGCGAGCTGAAACACGGCACACTGGCGCTGATCACCGACGAGACTCCGGTCATCGCCCTGGTGACCCAGCCTGACCTCATGGAGAAGTCAATCAGCAATATCCAGGAGGTCCGCGCCCGCGACGCCGAGGTCCTCGCCATCGGGGTCGAAGGCCTGGGCGATCTCAGTAACCATAGCGACCGCGCCTTCCTGCTCCCGAAGCTCAATCCCGAACTGATGCCGGTACTGACCGTGCTCCCACTGCAGCTGCTCTCCTATTACACCGCCGTGGCCCGAGGGACCGACGTTGATAAGCCAAGGAATCTAGCAAAGAGCGTCACAGTCGAGTAGTTGGGGACCACATACAGCGCCTCTTGTTCACTTCGAACAAAGTCGGCTGTATGCTAATAAACCCTTGTCACGCCAAAGAAGTCTTATCACGGAACCACTCTTGTCGACCGTATCAAGGGTCGACAAGAGTGGTTCCCTTCCTTTGTACTCCCCACAGCCCCCTCACCATAATGAACTGAACCCTGGAATCTGGACGTATAATAAATGACCCTCCTGTTGTAGGATGTCTACGACAGGAGGGTCTTGCATTGGCAAAGCAATTATGACGCAAATGTTGGAGATAAAGGCTCAGGGAATGACGAACGAAGCCATTGGTGAGGCTCTGCTGCACATTTCAGCAGGCAAGTCCCTCAGTTAAGCGCTGCATCCAGTGATACAAGGTCAAAGGCTTCAACCAGTTCCATCAGTTTCTCTTTGGAAACCATCATCTTTGCTATGCGCCCATAATCCTCCATAGTCTCATGGGGACTATCGGGTGAGATAAAGGCAAGGGTATAGGCCAAACCTCCGCGCCGATATCTGGCGAATACGGCCTGCCCTTCCCATAGGAACAGGTACAGGTCGCCTTCCGCAGTGATACCCTCCTGCTTTTCATGATGCGGGTCTGCGTACTCGGTATCGCCCCGATCCTTTTGAACCATCAGTTGTATGGCATTCCCTGTGGTGCTCTCATATACGGCTATGGCTGAGGTAGGCCGCAGGTCCAGTTTAAAGACGCTATCCAAAGCATGGGGTGGCCCCTGACGGACATAGATAGAGGGGTCATCCACGGTCATATCTCTTCCGTCAGCTACTGAGATGCCCTGTAGCCTGTATGGGCCCGCCTGGTCGGGCAGAGCAATGCCGGGGAAGAACGCTTCGCACTCCGTGCTGTTTAGGAGCCTTTTCCCGGAGATGGTGACGTACACCCCCTCCCTGAGTGCAAAACTATAGGCTTCATCATAGGCAAGGGCATCAGCCAGATCTCGCCGCTCTTCAATGGCCGCCAGTGCGGCGGAGAGGTAGGCAGCATTTATTTTCTCTTCGTCGTGGCCATCCACCGGCGTCCATGAAAATTCCCCGGTATACTCCGTGATAAACTGAGCGACCAACTTGCCGACCTTTTCGATCTCTTCATTATTCAACTTGTCGACCGTATCGTTGGTGGTGTGAAACACGGGATCGATCGCTCCAATTACCAGGGTTGGGCAGGTAAAACTGAGGTGATCGCTGCCGCCATAGGTCTCGGGGCTGTGCTTCAGTCCAAGCCGATCCATCAGGTCCGTGAAGGCTGCCACCAGAGGGGAGTTAAAATACTCATACTCATCGTCAGTTACACTGTAAACATCGGCACCAATCTGCCCTACGCAGTCGATGTTGATGTTGATACATTCCTTATACTCGCTTTCAATCGTCTTGGCGATACTGGCGCTACCTTGGAGGGCGGTTTCCTCCCCGTTAAAGGCGCAGAATACCACATCGTATGGTAGGGCGTCGGCCGAGGAGAGTAGGGAGGCGCAGCGCAACATGGCAGCAACACCGGATGCATTGTCCACAGCCCCGCTGCAGAACCGCTCCTTGCTTCCCCCCGCCCCATCAAAGTGCGCGGAGACAACAAAAGCCCGGCCGCTGTCCGCCCCCTTAAGTCGTCCGATGATGTTGTGAGCGGTGATCTCCTTCTTTCCATCGGCACAGAAGAAGCGTAGGGTGGCTTCGCCCGCTTCTATTCTTTGATATAGATCGTGCTGGAGTGCAATACTCTGATAGCGGTTCGCCTCCACGACATCCTGGCGCGTCTTATGTACTTGAATAGAGGAGGCACCCCATTTGGTCAGTGCCAGACCAAATCCCTTATCTATATGTTGGTTGATGGGGATACCGTCCGCCAGAAGAGCGTACTTTTCCGGATTGGCGATGCCGATGTCCCGGGTGACCGCCAGTTCAACATCCGCCATACCTCTGGCCAGGTTGAGGGAGTAGTTCTTACCAACCTCTAGGATCTCTACTTTGCTGTCTTTCCAGAGAATCTCCAGTCTAGGAGCGGCAAGCACGGGATCATAGATAACTTGGGGATACGGGCTGAGATAATCTGCAAAGAACAGTTTGATCCCCATGGCAGCAAACTGCTGCGCAATATGTTGCCCCGCCTTGGCATTGCCTTCGGTGCCTACAGCCCTGCCCAAGAGATCGGGCGCGGTGAGATAGTTAATCACATCCTGGACACTGCCAGAGCCTTGCGGTACGTTGGGTTGACAGGCCGAAGTGATGACCAGGATGATCAAAAGGCACAGTGACAACGCCGCCATCCGTTTATGAAGGTACATGGTCTGTTTCTCCTTTGCATGAAAGTCCCCCCTTCTTATAACGGGAAGGGAGGTCGTGCTCAATCGTGAAAGCAGTAAATACGTGTCTCGATACCCCGTGTCGCATATCCCATACCGCAATTACCGCGCTCTTAGATAATCTCGTATGATCTTTCTCGAATATGGTCACTTATATTCGAGTTACGGGGACAAACGTGGATACCTACGCTTATCCAAGAGCCATAGTTTGTGCGCATCTCTCTGACGATTCCTATGTCACACCAGTCATAGGGCTGGGCTCTATGCTGTGAATTTTCAGCGCTAGGTTGGGACGTTTCTGCCAGGACGGCTGTGGGGACGCTGGTGAGAAGCACTAACCTGCTGCTGATCCTTAACCCTGTGCGGTGTATGTTCAAGGACGACGTAGGAGTGCCATGGGTTCTGTGCAAGCATGTCCAGCGTATGGGCAGCGGGGACACATCCGTCCTGATGAATATCATACCAGCCTGTGAAGTCCCGCTTGCTATGCAAACGCTGCTGGAAATACAGCCAAACACCAGTCTCTGCCTGGCTAACGAGCCAACAATGGACAACCTCGTGGAGTAACCCCTTCGAATGGACCTCTGCGCGTGATGCAACACCTGTTTCACGCATATGTTCGTCATATACAGTAAGGAGTTCAGTTGCAATCAAGTAGAGCACCTCCCTGAACACCAAGATACGGTTCGCAAACAGAGCCATGCACAACTCTTTGAGTGCATGGCTCTTGTTCTCCTATTCCTTCTGCGGACCGACAGGCGGGAGACTATAGACCACTTGCCCATTCTCGTCGAGGAACTCCATTCTAGGCACGTCATCGGCACCGATACTTAGTCTGATCCTTTCTCGTCCTTTGCTGTCTGCCATGGCTAGGATGATTTCATCATTGCGCTTCCCCATGAAAAGGCGCTGAGCAAAGCCGCTTCGCTTGAACTCGTTAAGCGCGGCCACCTTATCGGGGCCATCGGGTATCTCCATTATATTCTCATACCGATCGATCTGTTCTGAGAGAGGGATGTTCGGTCGGTCCCAGACCCGATAGCCGTAAGTACGCTTACCGTTGTGTTCACTCACCTGAACTCCAAGAATCTGATCCTGCTTGAACTGGTCAAAGGTTAGGGATGCCCCTGAGTCATAGCCATCGGCGGTTTTCTTCCCGCTGAAGATAAGCCCACCACACTCATCACCCTCGTCATTGAAGAAGATGATCCCAGGCCGCCGCCCGGCATGTGATTGAACTGTCCGGCCATCGACGATAGGACCAGGAGATCTATCCTTGTTGGCTAGGACCATCCTG
>CAYOCI010000075.1:3886-19802 GCA_964402415.1 uncultured Clostridia bacterium | reverse complement strand
ACGTGATCAAACACAACACCCAGCGCAAGGACAAGCAGTTGTGGACCGCCAACACAGGTGGTGAACCCATTACTGTCTATCAGGCTGACAATGAACATGATGAGGCGGCGTTCATCGCCAGCGAAGTGGAGCGGCTGTTGGTTCGCGAACAGCGCTCCTATAGAGACTTTGCTGTGCTCTACCGCACCCACGCACAGTCGCGTGTGGTGGAAGAACTACTGATGCAGAGGCGCATCCCCTATGCTCTAGTGGCAGGGACGAAGTTCTACGATCGGAAAGAGATCAAGGACATCCTGGCCTACCTGCGCGTGTTGGCAAACCCCTATGACGATGTCAGCATCCGCCGGATCATCAACGTACCGAAGCGTGGTATTGGCGAGACCACCATGGAAAAGCTGGAGAGCTTCGCCCAGGAGATGGGTATCCAGCTGTTTGGTATTCTAGCCGAAGCGGCGTCGGTCCCTGGGATTGCGGGACGAACTGCCAATAAGATTGAAGAGGTCGTCCAGTCGATTGAGAATTTGCGGCGGCAGGTTGAGTTTCTCTCGATCACAGACTTGGTCGAGGAGATCCTCGACAAGACTGGTTACCGCGCCGAGCTGCAGAAAAGCAAAGAGATCGAGGCGCAGGCTCGTCTGGAGAATATCAGCGAGTTCCTATCAGTGACGCAGGAGTTCGACCGTAACAGTGAAGAGAAGGGATTGGACGCCTTTTTGGCCGGCGTTGCCTTGGTCTCTGACACAGATACAGGCGAGAGCGACGAGGACAAGGTGTTACTCATGTCGCTTCACAGCGCCAAGGGCCTTGAGTTTCCAGTTGTCTTCCTAATCGGCCTCGAAGATGGCATCTTCCCGCACCTGCGGGCGCTAGATGACGAGATTCAGATGGAAGAGGAGCGGCGGCTCTGCTATGTCGGCATGACGCGGGCGCGTGAGCATCTGTATCTGACGCATGCATGGGAGCGTACGCTCTACGGCCGCATGATGAACAACTCCGTTTCGCGTTTCCTTGAGGAGATCCCGAACGAGCTGACCAGTGCGCCGGGGAAACAAAAGCCCAACCTCAAGCAGCGCCTAACAAGCCCAACCTCGTGGGCACCTCGGAAGAGCTTCATCGCCGATATGGCTAAGACCGCCCAAGCACAAACGGCAGCGGGGCCGAAAGCGTCGAACCTATCGCCCGGAGAGCAGGTCAAGCACAAGCATTGGGGGATCGGCACCGTGCTTAAGGCCGATGGACAAGGGGAGAATCAAGAGGTCGTGATCAAGTTCTCAGGAGTTGGAGATAAACGGTTGGTGGTCAAGTACGCCGGCCTGGAACGGGTGGGAGGCTAGGTCAATGGAGAGAGAGGCAGCGATCACACGGGCAGCGGAGCTTCGCCTGCTGATAGAGCGGCATAATGAGGCTTACTATCTGCTGGACAAGCCGACCATCAGCGATGCTGACTATGATGCCTTGGTACGCGAACTGCTAACGATTGAGTCCCATTTCCCGGACCTGCGGGTCCCGGACTCACCGAGCCAGCGTGTGGGTGGTGCTGTTGGGTCTACCTTCAGCCCCGTCACCCATGCCACGCCCAAGCTAAGCCTCGATAACGTCTTCAGCCTAGATGATCTTGTTGATTGGGAACGCCGAGCCAAAGGCTACTACCCTGGCGAGCTGGAGTATGTGGTTGAGCTGAAGATAGATGGTCTGACCGTGGTCCTCACCTACGAGGACGGGGTGTTAGTGCGCGCCGCCACGCGCGGCGACGGCCAAGTCGGGGAAGAGATCACCGCCAATGTCCGCACCATTCGCTCGATCCCGCTGCGCTTGCCGGATCCTGTCAGCATGGAGATACGCGGCGAGGCTTACATGCCCAAGGAAGCGTTCGATCGCTTGAACGACGAACGCGACCGCGCGGGGGAGACTCTCTTCGCCAACCCACGTAACGCAGCTGCTGGTTCTCTACGGCAGCTCGATCCCAAAGCCACTGCCAGCCGGCGGTTAGACGCGTTTTTCTACAATATTGATCTGATTAGCGATCGAGAGTTTGGCACCCATGAAGAGACTCTGCAGTACTTGAGCAGGATGGGGTTCAAGGTCAACCCTGAGCGGCGCATCTTCGGGAGTATTCAGGCAGCGGCAGACTACTGCACAGAGTGGTCTACTCGTCGCGAGCACCTACCCTACGAGATAGATGGCTTGGTCATCAAGGTGAACTCATTGGCCGCGCGTGCGGTCATGGGTTCCACCGCCAAGAGCCCGCGTTGGGCCGTGGCCTTCAAGTTCCCTGCCCAACAGGTGGTGACGCGGCTCAACGGGATTGAGATTACGGTCGGCCGCACCGGGGCGCTGACGCCCACGGCGCTGCTCGAGCCAGTGCTGATTGCTGGTACGACGGTCAGTCGCGCGACCCTGCACAATGAGGATATCATCCGAGCCAAGGGGCTTAAGGTTGGCGATATGGTCGTAGTGCAGAAGGCCGGCGAGGTGATCCCGGAGGTCGTGCGCGTTCTTACGGAGCACCGCACTGGTGAGGAGACCGACTTCGCCATGCCGTCGGTCTGTCCCGTGTGCGGACAGGGTGCTGTGCGCGAAGAGGGGGAGGCAGCAGTCCGCTGCATCAACCCTACCTGCCCAGCCTTGGTCAAGGAAGGGATCATCCACTTCGCATCACGCAATGCCATGGATATCGAGGGCTTGGGCCCCCAACTGGTCAATCAGCTCTTCATCAGTCATCTGATCGAGGACGTTGGCGATCTCTATTTCCTGACCATGGATCAACTACTGCATCTTGAGCGCATGGGGCAGAAGTCAGCACAGAACCTCCTGGCCGCCATCGATAAGAGCCGTAATAGCTCTCTTGATCGGCTACTGTTTGGGCTCGGGATCCGCTTCGTAGGGGCCAAGGCCAGCGGCACGTTAGCCGCACACTTCGGTTCCATGGACGCTTTGATGACTGCCAGCTATGACCAGTTGGTGCAACTGCCGGAGGTCGGCGATAAGATCGCTGCCAGTGTCGTCCGCTATTTCGCTCAACCTGTTGCTCGTAGCCTGGTGGAGAAGCTCGCCCGGGGTGGAGTTCAGATGGAGGCCAGGAAGGCTGTAACCGTCGGTGAGCAGGTCTTCAAGGGGTTGACCTTTGTTCTCACAGGAACGCTCTCGATGCCACGCGGTGATGCCCAGCGCATGATCGAAGAGCGGGGGGGAAAGGTGAGCGGCAGTGTCAGCAAGAAGACCGGTTATGTAGTCGTTGGCGAAGATGCTGGCTCCAAGTATGACAAGGCCAAGGAACTGGGTGTGCCGATTCTCGATGAACAGCAGTTCCTGGCACTGATGCAGGGGTGAGGTATGGTGGTCAGCCGAGAACAGGTCCTAGCAGCGGCACGATCGGCTCGCTTAGGCTTCAGCGATGCTGAGTTAGTGGTCATGCATCGCGATCTGGCGCAGATGCTCGACCATCTGATGCTGCTCATGGAGAGCGATTACGGGGAGGCAACGACGGAACTCCTGACCATTAGCCGTGAGGCACTCCGTGAGGATCTGGACCGTTCCGGGCTCGACCGAGATCAGTTGCTCCAGAACGCCCCGAGGCATCACAACGGTTCTTTCATCGTGCCCAGGTTGATTGGAGAGAGGTAGGCGGCCATGAGACTCTGGCAACGGACCGCATGCGAGCTACGTGAACTAGTCATCAATCGAGAGATCAGCCCCATGGAGCTAGTGCAGGCCCACCTGCAGCATGTTCGAGAGACTGATCCTCGGCTGCACGCTTTCCTGAGTATCAGGGAAGAACAGGCGCTGAATGATGCTGCGCGGGTCGAGGAACGACTGCAAAGAGGTGAGCCTCAGCCCCTCGCGGGTCTTCCCATCGCCGTCAAAGATAACATCAATCTGGCAGGAGCCCGAACCACCTGTGGTTCGCGGCTCCTATCCGAGTACCTATCGCCTTATAGTGCCACTGTGGTCGAGCGGCTGATATCCGCCGGTGCTGTGATCATCGGGAAGACCAACCTGGACGAGTTCGCCATGGGTTCCTCGACCGAGTACTCGGCCTATGGACCAACCCGTAACCCGTGGAGTCCTACGAGAGTACCGGGTGGCTCGTCGGGTGGGTCTACCGCCGCTGTGGCAGGGGGGCTTACACCGTTGGCCCTGGGATCCGATACAGGTGGATCGATCCGACAACCCGCTGCTTTCTGCGGTGTGGTTGGGCTGAAGCCTACCTATGGGCGGGTCTCACGCTCCGGACTGGTGGCCTTCGCCTCATCGCTCGATCAGATCGGGCCGCTGGCCAGGAGCGTGCCTGATATCGCCTTGCTGATGAGTATTTTGGCAGGGGCTGATCCGCTCGATGCGACCTCGGCATCGGCTGCGGTTCCCGACTATACGGCCCCACTTGGTGCCGATCTCGCCAGCCTTCGCTTGGGAGTGCCATCTGAGTTCATGGCTGCCATAAAGAACCCGTCCGTCGGCAGCCAGGTCTGGAAAGCCATCGACCGCTTGCGTGCTCTGGGAGCAACGGTCGAAGAGTGCTCCATCACCGCGCTGCCGGAGATGCTGGCTGCCTATCAGGTGATCGCTGCCACGGAGGCAGCCACAAACCTGGCACGTTTTGACGGCATCCGCTATGGTCGGCATGAGGGGCTCGCTACTGGGGGGCAAGGCTTTGACGAGTTGGTCATGGCCAACCGCTCTGGGGGCTTCGGGCCGGAGGTCAAGCGACGCATCCTTTTGGGCACATGTCTCCTTGGCCCCGATTACATGCACCTGCGCCGCAAGGCGGAGCAAGTGCGAGCGCAGGTTAGGCGACAGTTCACCACTCTGTTTGGCCGCTATGATGCACTCCTCAGCCCGACATCTGCCAGCGTTGCCTTTCGCTTTGGCGCGCGGACTGAGGATCAGCTAGAGATGCATAGTAGCGACTTGTTGACAGTCCCCGCTAACCTGGCTGGTATCCCCGCCATCACCATCCCCTGTGGGCTGGTCGACGGGCTGCCGGTGGGGCTTCAGATCATGGGGGATTACTTCTCGGAGGCTCTGTTGTTGCGCGTTGCCTACGCCTATGAGCGGGAGGCAGGATTTCCGGATCTGCCGCTGGCTCCGCCAGAGACGAATACGAAAACGCCCGCGGCCCGCAGCCCACACTCCGCAGTGGGGTAAGCCGAGGGGGCGGTTTCATCCACTGCGGTGCCATCGAAGAGGCGACATGGGGAACTATTGCGGATTGAGGTGTGAAGCCTTATGACCTACGAGAGCGTTATCGGTTTGGAAGTACACGTCGAGCTTGAGACGCGGTCAAAGCTCTTCTGTTCCTGTGCCAATCACTTTGGGGCTGAACCAAATACGCTCTGTTGTCCCACCTGCTTAGGTCTGCCGGGCTCTCTACCTGTGTTGAATCGTGCAGCAGTAGACTTAGCTCTGCGGGCAGCCGTGGCACTAGACTGCACGATCGCGCCCATGGTTCACTTTGACCGCAAGCACTATTTCTACCCTGATCTGCCCAGGGGATATCAGATCACACAGCATGCGACACCGATTGGCAGCAAGGGCTTTTTGGAGATCGAGACCGATACAGGCGTGCGGACGATAGGCATCGCCCGCGTACACCTGGAAGACGATGCTGGCAAGCTGGTGCACGCCGATATCGGGGAGGAACAGGCCTCGCTGGTTGACTTTAACCGGAGCGGTGTGCCGCTAATCGAGATTGTTACCGCGCCGGATCTCCGCAGTCCAGGTGAAGCGCGCCAATTCCTAGAGACCCTGAAAAGCGTGCTGCAGTACCTCGGCGTCTCCGACTGCAAGATGCAGGAGGGCTCACTGCGCTGCGATGCCAATCTGTCGCTGCGGAGACCGGATGAGATGGAGTTGGGGATCAAAACGGAACTGAAGAATGTCAACTCCTTCCGCACTATCGAGCGCGCTCTGGAGTATGAGCGACAGCGTCAGTCCACCATCCTCAGGACTGGCGGAAAAGTGGCCGCGGAGACGAGGCGCTGGGATGATGCACGCGGGCAGACGGCACCTATGCGCAGTAAAGAACAGACCCACGACTACCGTTACTTCCCCGAGCCGGATCTCCCTGCGCTGCTGATCACCGAGCAGTGGGTGGACCACGCTCGATCCGATCTACCTGAGCTGCCCGTTGCGCGCCGTCGGCGCCTGCTGCTTGCCCACGACCTAAGCGAGTATGAGGCGTTGATGATCACGCGCTCTCGAGCACTAGCCGATCTCTATGAGAGGATTGTCGCTCAAGGGATCGAGGTCAAGTTCGCTGCCAACTGGCTATTGGGCGAGGTGTCTCGACTGGTCAATGCGAACGAGCTGGAGTGGGGGGATCTCCCCATCGAAGCAGATGAACTGGTGATCCTACTCCGTCATGTCGCCGACGGGAAGGTCGCAGCGATCACCGCGAAGGAGCTCCTCACAGAAAGCTTTGCTGAAGGAAAGCCCATATCGGCCATGATTACTGGCGGATTGGCAACACAGATCTCGGACGAAGAGGAGCTGCGTACGGTGGTGGTGCAGGCCGTCGTCTCCAATCCACAGACCGTTGCCGACTACCAAGGCGGCAAAGAGCGCGCGCTGTTGTACCTGGTCGGACAGGTGATGAAGAGCACCGGTGGTCGGGCCAATCCGAGCGTGGTCAACCAGTTGCTGAGAGAGGAGCTCCTCAGGCGGCGCTAACGTGAAACAGCCCGAAGGCATCAGCCATCAGCCATCAGGAGAGTCAACCGCCTACGAGGTGGAAGGTCTCATCCACTGTGGAGCCGAGATGTGGCATGGCGAACTAACATGTTGTGTTGAGCATGTTGGGAAGGATATGCGTGCTGTGAAGCGAATTCTTGTGTAAAAGCTTGAGCCTGGGAATCACTTGCCTGACTTTCATCGGTTGGGAGTGATACTACAGGCTCTTATGTGGGAGGTAATCATATGCAGATCCGTGAGCTAGGGAAGACCGGGATCAGGGTAACCGAGTTATGTTTTGGAGTGCTGCCCATGGGCCCTATTCAGAAGAATATCCCCATGGAGGAAGGGGCCGGCCTCATTCGAATGGGTGTTGAGGCAGGGATTAACTTTCTCGATAGCGCCGAAATGTACCGCACCCATGAGTATATACGGCACGCTTTGCGCGGCTGGGACAAACCAGTGGTGATTGCCACCAAGTCTGCGTCAACCACCTACGAGGCCATGAAAGCCAGCGTTGAAAAGGCGCGCCAAGAGTTGGACCGCGATGTAATCGATATCTTTCATATCCACGCGGCCCGCGCTGACAAGGCGGTGTTCACTGAGCGCGCAGGGGCGATTGAGTGCCTGGTTGACTACAAAGCCAAGGGGCTTATCAAGGCGGTGGGCATCTCGACCCATGCAGTGGACGTGGTTGATGCTGCCCCTGATCATCCGGAGATTGATGTTGTCTTCCCGATCATCAACAAGCGAGGCATGGGTATACTAAACGGCAATGTCGCTGATATGCTGGCAGCCATCGAGAAGGTCCACCAGGCCGGTCAAGGGCTGTATGCCATGAAGGCCTTGGCTGGAGGGCATCTTATCGGTGAGATCACCGATGCCATACAGTTTGTTCGCGATATCCCGGGGATGAGCAGCACCGCCATTGGCATGGTTGAGCCGAAAGAGTTGGCGCTAAACCTTCGTATCTTCAACGACGAGGTTATTGATCCCGCAGAACTACCCAAGTCGCAGATCGATAAACGCCTCATCGTGCTCTCCTACTGTGTCGGCTGTGGTAAGTGCACTACCATCTGCCCGAACCATGCTTTGAGTGTTCAGGGTGGGAAGGCCACGGTGGATCACAGCAAGTGCTTGCTCTGTGGCTATTGCAGCCCTGAGTGCCCCTTATTTGCCCTACGCTTGGTCTAGTCAAACGCGGGCGACGTTCAGTTTCGGACCCAGCGTTGGAGCCTCGGGCACACGGTGTGCTCGAGGCTCTTACCATTTCGTCTTTCTCCTAATCCAGGAACTAGGGAAGGAGTCGGCTATCATGCGTCGAAATTAGGAGGAAAACACATTATTCTGGAGGCGCTATGATGAGCAAAGTGGACTTGCATATTCACAGTACGGCCTCGGACGGGAGCTTCACCCCCGAAGAGATCGTTGAGATGGCATCAGCGGCCGGACTGAGCACCATCGCAATCACCGACCACGATAGTATCCAGGGGGTGGCCCCAGCCATGGCCGCCGCTCAAAAACACCAGATGGAGGTCGTGCCGGCTATCGAACTGACCGCCGCCTACGATGGTATGTTGGTTGACATCCTCGGGTACCTCTTGGATCTCGACGCGCCTTGGTTCCACGCGCTGTTGGGCGAGATACATGCCAAGCGCATGGAGAGAGCCGAGGCGATGGTCGCCAAACTGCGTCGAGCAGGCTACCGCATCTCTTGGGAGCAGGTCTGTGAGATCTCTCGCGGGGGATTCGTCTGCGGCGTGAACATTTTGCATGCTCTCTACAACAGTGGTCACCTAACCCAGGAGAACGAGATCTGGGAGCGTCTACGCGAGTTCTTTGGGCGTGATGGGGTTGCCTATGTTCCCAATAATCTGGAGTTTAAATCTGGGCCGGAGACGATCCGCATTATCCACGAGCTGGGAGGAGTGGCGGTCATCGCCCATCCGGGGCGCTACTATCGTGAGCCCAATATCCGCGAGCTTGTGAAAAAGTACGGCATGGATGGGATCGAAGCGTATTATTCCAGCTATACCCCGGAACAGACTGAGCACTATGAGCGGATGGCCCAGGACCTGGGGGTTATCGTTACTGGGGGCAGCGACTTCCACGGCTTCTACTCCAAAGGTGACATCAACCTAGGTCTGCTGCCTGTGCCGCCCGTGATCGTCACCAACCTGAAAGAGTGTTGGCAGCGACGTCGCCTGTAGTCGCTTGTGTCGTAGCTTGACAGTGGCAGAATGCGGTGATACACTGAATGCAACTCAAAAGCCATGATCCAGGAAGAGTAGGCAGGACGGATGATCGTAGAGAGCCAGGGTTAGGTGCAAGCCTGGTATCACCGATTGCTGAATGACACCTGGGGAGTGCCAACCGGCCGGACGCTCACCGTTAGCAGAGCCCAAAGTAGACCGTTTCTTGGCGGTCAACAAGGGTGGTACCGCGAACTGAACTCGCCCCTTTCGAGGGGTGAGTTTTTTTATGCACGCTACTTCCCTATGCTGCCTCGCCGGCGCCACAGTAGATGAAACGTCTCACCCTGCAGATGGTTGACCCCACGGCGGGCTGTGGGCGTTTTCACACTAGGAGGGATCTCGATGGAAAAAGCATGGATCGAACAACTTGCCGGGTATCTGGGCAAGACCGTGGTCATTCAGGGGTGGGTGCACCGTGTACGCAAGCTGGGTAGCCTGGCCTTCTTGTTGATCAAAGACAAGACCGGTATCGTTCAGGTGGTCGTTGAGGGTCAGATCGAGCTCCTAGACGGTGTTGAGACTGAGGCTGCGGTCGAGATCATCGGCACCATCGCTCCCCAAGCCCGGCAACCGTTAGGGGTGGAGCTCCACGCGAGCTCAGTACGGGTGCTCGGCAGAGTACATGCGGAGCTTCCCTTTGAGCTGAATAAGTCAGATCTCGGTGTTGGCCTGGAACAGATTCTAGACCATCGTGTGCTCAGCCTACGGCATCCCAAAATCCAGGCCATCTTCAAGGTTCAGGCCGAGGTTATCCAAGCATTCCGTGATTATCTGCGCAGCCAGCGCTTTACGGAGATTCGTACACCGAAGATCGTCGCCACGGGCACCGAAGGGGGCTCCGAGCTATTCCCCGTCCAGTACTTCGACCGCAAGGCATACCTGGCCCAGAGCCCGCAGTTCTATAAGCAGATGATGGTCGGCGCTGGTTTGCAGCGTGTCTTTGAGGTGGCCCCAGTCTATCGAGCTGAGCCGCACAACACATCGCGTCACTTGAGCGAGTTCATCAGTATGGACCTGGAGATGGGCTTCATCACCGGTCTAGAGGATCTGCTGGCACTGGAAGAAGGGCTTCTCGACTATATCTTTAGTCACCTGAAAGAACACTGTGCGGCGGAGCTAGCCTTGCATCGAGCAGAGCTGCCAGCGATCGGCAGTATCCCTCGTCTTCAGCTCCAGGAGATCGCCAGGATCCTCGAACGAGACTACCATAAGGAGATGCCGGATCTCGATATCGATCCTGAGGGTGAGCGGCTGATCTGCCAGTACATCAAGAAACAGACGGGCTCAGACTTCGTCTTCGCTACTCACTATCCCACAGCCAAAAGACCGATGTACACCATGCCAGATGCGGATGAGCCAGAGGTCACCTGGAGCTTCGACTTGCTCTACAAGGGGTTGGAGATGAACTCCGGCGGCCAGCGTATTCACGACTATCAGCAATTGGTAGAGAGTATCCATAGGAAGGGGCTTAATCCTGACGACTTCTCGTCGTACCTGGAGGTCTTCCGCTATGGGATGCCACCGCATGGGGGATTCGCCATCGGTGCAGAGCGGCTGGCGGCCAAAATCCTGAACCTAAGCAATATCCGCGAGGCAACCCTGTTCCCACGGGATAAGGAGAGGCTGGTGCCATAGCGTGGCGTGGTGCCTGCAGAGACTGCTGGTGGCCTAGACCGTTACGGCAAGATCTGCACACTTCGTCAGCGGAGCGGGTATAATGTTAGGTGGGTACTGGTAATCTGTAGTCTGGTTGAGAAGGGAGTGTAGCCATTGACCGGAACCTCCTGGCGTGAGCAATTGGCACAGTTGATGGGGGCAGCCGTTAAGCTCGACGAACCGCTGAGGTCCCATACCACCTTTCGCATCGGGGGACCAGCTGATGCCTTGGTCGCTCCCGGCAGTCTTGAACAGCTTGCCATGGCCTTGCGCTTCGCCAAGAGCCAGGATGTACCGCTGACGATCATCGGCAACGGCAGCAACCTGATTGTCCGAGACAAAGGGATCCGTGGGATCGTGATTCAAATTGCAGACAACCTCAACCAGGTGGAGATGGACGGGGAGACGATATCGGCTCAGGCGGGTGTCCGCTTGATCGCCTTAGCCAGAGCGGCCTACGAGCGGGGCTTAAGCGGTTTGGAGTTTGCCTCTGGCATCCCTGGTACTCTCGGTGGTGCCGTCGCGATGAACGCGGGTGCCTACGGTGGCGAGATGAAGGATGTCATCAGCTCCGTTAAGGTAATGGATCTGGATGGTCAGGAGCGGCAGATTAGCGCTGCCGAGATGCACTTTGCTTATCGCACCAGCGTGGTTCAGGGTCAGTCGCTGCTGGTGGTGGAAGCAACCATGCGCTTGGCCAGCAAAGACCGTGCCGAGATCAAGGCGCTGATGGATGATCTGAACGAGCGTCGGCGAACAAAGCAACCGCTGCAATGGCCCAGCGCGGGTAGTGTTTTCAAACGGCCGCCGGGCCACTATGCCGGCCCGCTTATTGAAGGGGCAGGACTGAAGGGCGCTTCGGTTGGTGGCGCTCAGGTCTCCGAACTGCACGCTGGCTTCATCATCAACACGGGATGTGCGACGGCTCAAGATGTACTCGAGCTCATCGGGTTGGTTCAACAGCGCGTCTTTGAGCAATACGGTGTCAACCTCGAGACCGAGGTCAGGATTATCGGTGAGGAGTAGGGGTTGCTCGACGGAGAGACCCGACGCCTTGTGTGGCTACGGTAGGAATGCGAAAAACGCCCTTGCGGGCGTTTTTCGTTAACCTTTGAACTGCGCGTAGGTGACGTGGACGCCATCTAGACCGGACAGGTCCTTGACTAGATCCATGGCCTTATCATCACCGCCGTGCATGACGACCGTGATGATACCGTCGGAGCTATTTGGATCAGTGACCCCCTGGCGGCAGAGAATGGTGTCACAGTGATGAGAAAGCCGTTCCTGTACATGCAGGCCATTTGTGCAGCGGTGATTGACCCGGATACCGACGATTGATAACTGACTGGACATCAAATTCCTCCCTCACAGTTGCTTCACCTGCTATTATCCGGCAGGGGTAGCAGAGTTATGCAGTGAGAGTAGTTCCGATGGCGTGAGATCTACCAGATGAAAGGAAGATCAAGATGGGGAAGAGTGCCGCTCCAGTGGAAAAGGACAAGCTTTACGCAGCCAGCTTCTCCGGTATCGGCCATGCTGGCGAAGGGGTGGGGCGGGTAGAAGGCTTTACTGTTTTCGTACCCTATGTATTGCCTGGAGAAGAGGCAGTCATACGTATCACCGAGGTTAAGAAGAGCTTCGCCCGAGGCCGCTTGGCCGACGTTACGCAGGAGTCCCCGCATCGTGTCGCCCCACGCTGCCCGATCTTCTATCACTGCGGCGGCTGTCAACTGCAGCATATGGATTACCAACAGCAGCTGCATGTGAAGCGGCAGATCGTGGTAGACAACCTAACCCGCATCGGGCATCTGGAGAGTGTGAATGTTCGTCCCACGCTTGGCATGGATGAGCCATGGTATTATCGTAACAAGGCTCAGATTCCTTTTGGGATGGTCAATGGTGCGGTTGTGGCGGGCTTCTATGCCCAGGGCAGCCATGAGATTATCAACCTTGATGAGTGCTATATCCAGCATCCTATCAGTGACCGTATCCTCAGGCAGCTTCGCGATGCGGTGCGGCGCTTGGGCATATCGACCTACGATGAGCGAACGGGGAAAGGGCTTCTCCGCCATTGTCTGATCAAGGTTGGCGGGGACGGAGCAGAGGCGATGTGTGTTCTCATCACCAATGGCGAGCTTCTGCCCCATGCTGCTGAACTGATCGCTGAGCTACGCGTGGCTGTGCCTCAGCTTACCAGCATCGTCCAGAATATCAACACTAAGCCTGGGAATGTCATCCTCGGCAGTCGGTCAGTGACTCTATGGGGCAGCGACACATTGGAAGACATCCTCGGAGGCCTACGC
This sequence comes from uncultured Clostridia bacterium, assembly GCA_964402415.1. GTDB lineage: Bacteria > Bacillota > JAAYKD01 > JAAYKD01 > CAYOCI01 > CAYOCI01. The sequence goes on along the minus strand of CAYOCI010000075.1, from coordinate 6,919 downwards.
TTCAGTATCTCTCCCGAGTCGTTTTACCAGGTTAACATCCGGCAGACCGAGGTGCTCTACAGCCAGGCGCTGAAGTATGCTGGACTCACAGGCAGCGAGACCGTCATTGATGCCTACTGCGGGATCGGAACCATCTCCTTGTTCCTGGCCAGAGCGGCAGGCAAGGTTATCGGTGTTGAGGTCGTTCCCGAGGCCATCGAGGATGCCAAGCGGAACGCGACGGTCAACGGGATTACCAATGCCGATTTCTTGGTGGGGGAGAGCGAGAAGGTGATCCCCGCGCTTTTGGCCGACGGCGTCAGAGCTACTGTGGTGGTCGTCGACCCGCCCCGGCAGGGCTGCGACGCCAGCCTGCTAGACGCCATCGTGGCCATGTGTCCAGACCGAGTGGTCTATGTCAGCTGCAACCCCAGCAGCCTCGCCCGTGATCTTGCCTACCTGCATGAACGGGGCTATGGCACGCGTGAGGTCCAGCCGGTGGACATGTTCCCCCAGACGGCCCATGTGGAGTGTGTTGCGAGGATAGAAAGGGAATAGGCTGAAGCCCTGCCAGCGTGGCAGGGTTTCTTGCTTGGATTAGGTAGAGAGTGAGATGACTTGTGAAGGAGCCTGCATGGGGAAAGCTAAGCCTCGCGATATTCGCTCTGCAGTATATACCTAGGCAAAATCGCTGATGAGATGTATGATCAACTTATGAACGAATACGTAGCGGGATCATCGGTATTTCACCTCGAAGCAGGAAGACGTAGGCGTGGTGCAGAAGTATTTAATGTTGTTGATGCCATGATGCAATTAATCATATTGGAAAACTGATCACGCTGGCAGCAGTTCAGAGCGAACATCGAGGTTCGGCATTGAGATAGGAGGTAGGGGCCGGTGCGGATTGTCATTGTCGGTGACGGCAAGGTTGGGACTACCATGACCGAGTACCTGTCCAACGAGGGTCATGATATTGTCGTGATCGACCGCAACCCTCGGGTGATTGAGAATGCAGTTAACAATAGCGATGTCATTGGCATCTGCGGCAACGGGGCGAGCTATGATGTGCTCCTGGAAGCTGGTGCTGGCAAAGCTGATATTGTCATCGCAGCCACATCGTCGGACGAGATCAACATACTATGCTGCCTGACGGCCAAGAAGTTGGGCGCACGCAACACCATCGCTCGGGTCAGAAATCCGGATTACGCGAAGCAGCTTAGGTTCATGCGCGAAGAACTCGGATTGAGTATGGTGGTGAATCCCGAGTTTGAGTCGGCTCGAGAGATTGCACGTATGTTGCGCTCGCCCGCGACCATCACCAGAGACGATTTTTCCAAGGGGCGAATCGAGCTTGCCGAGATTAGGCTAGGTGATGATAGCGCACTCAACGGTATGCCGCTCTCCTCGTTGCACGACAGATATAAGGTCCGGATCTTGGTCTGCGCCGTTCAGCGTGGTGACCACGTCCACATCCCGGACGGCAACTTCGTGCTCAATATAGGTGACAAGGTTCATTTTACCGGTGCTCCCGCGGAGCTTGACAGCTTCCTCAAGCAGCTCGGACTGATTCATCGCAAGATCAAGACCGTCGCCATCATAGGTGGGGGCAAGATCACTTACTATTTGGCCAAACAACTGGAAGAACTGGGAATGCACATGAAGATCATCGAACAGGATGAGCTCCGATGCCAAGAACTGAGCCGGCGACTGGAGAGGGCCGAGATCATCCATGGTGATGGTAGTGATCAAAGGCTGTTGCTAGAAGAAGGCGTTGACCACGCGGATGCCTGTGTCGCCCTCACTGATATGGACGAGGAGAACATGGTCATCTCCATGTATGCTTCTAGCATTGGAGTGCCTAAGGTGATCACCAAGATCAACCGCAACTCCTACACCAGCATTCTCGGAAGGATTGGGCTCGAGAGCATTGTCTCGCCCAAGGCCCTGGCTGCCAATCGCATTGTTCGTTATGTGAGGGCCATGAACAATGCCGCAGGCAGCAGTAATGTGCAGACCCTTTACAAGATCGTTGACAATCAAGTTGAAGCACTTGAGTTCCAAGTCAATGAGAATACCAAGTTTACCGGAGTGGCGATCAAGGATCTGCCACTTAAGGATGACGTCTTGATTGCTGGTATCGTGCGCGGAGGTAAGGTGATCATCCCCAGTGGCAGCGATGTGATCCAGAAGATGGACAACGTCGTTGTGGTGACAACCAACCAGTTCTTTGATGACCTTGACGATATCTTGAAGTAATCATCAAAATAAACCCTGAGGTTGGAAGACATGAATTTCAGAATGATCCTATATCTCCTGGGTCGGTTCATGTGGGTCAGCGCCCTACTGCTGGCCTTACCTCTGGCTACGACCATCTTCTACGGTGAGACGACAGCATGGGCATTTGTCGTACCGATCACAGGGCTCTTAGTCTGCGGTGCGCTTCTGGGCTGGCGCAAACCAAAGAACACGGCTATCTACGCCAAAGAAGGTTTCTTCGTTGTCTCCCTGGCCTGGATTGTCTTGTCGTTGTTTGGGGCCCTGCCCTTTTACCTCAGCGGCCACAACTTGTCCTATCTAGACTGCGTCTTTGAGACAGTGTCAGGACTCACCACCACTGGGTCGAGCATACTGACCGACGTCGAGATCATGCCCAAGGGTATCTTGTTCTGGCGCAGCTTTACCCACTGGGTAGGAGGAATGGGTGTTCTGGTCTTCATGCTGGCCCTCCTGCCGCAATCTGACTCCCATTATCTTCATCTGATGCGAGCCGAGGTTCCAGGCCATCAAGTGGATAAACTGGTCTCCAAGGTGAGATCGACTGCTGTCATTCTGTACCAGATCTACGTGGCGATGACCCTGGTGGAGATCGCTCTGCTGGTCTTGGGCGGGATGCCTGTCTTCGACAGCATTCTGAACTCCTTCGGGACTGCTGGTACAGGCGGCTTTGCCATCAAGAATGCCAGCATCGGTTACTATCAGAGTGCCTATGTTGACATCGTCATCGGGGTGTTCATGGTCCTATTTGGGATCAACTTTAACCTTTTCTATCTGATC
>CAYOCI010000075.1:0-3855 GCA_964402415.1 uncultured Clostridia bacterium | reverse complement strand
GCCAGCTTTGCCCAGAGTCTACGGTTCTCCTTTTTCCAGGTATCATCGATCATTACTACCACTGGCTATGCAACGGACAACTTCGATCTCTGGCCAAACTTCTCGAAGACGATTCTAGTTCTGCTGATGTTTATCGGAGCCTGCGCGGGCTCAACTGGCGGCGGACTCAAGATCTCAAGGTTCGTCATCCTCGCCAAGACGGCGTTCAAAGAGATCCGGCAACTGCTCTCTCCCCGTTCGATTTCATCCATAAGATTCGAGCAGCGTGCTCTTGACAGCTTGGTCATCCAAGGGGTCAACGCTTTCTTTGTGGTGCAGATGATGATGACCGCTGGTTCGGTTCTCATCCTGACGCTGGATAAGATTAGCCTAGTGACCGCATTTACCGCGGTGGCAACCTGTATCAACAACGTCGGCCCAGGTCTAGAACTGGTCGGTCCAGTCGGCAACTTCTCCACGCTTTCCGTTCTCTCTAAGTCTGTGCTCATCTTCGATATGCTGGCGGGTAGGCTGGAGTTCTTTCCTATCCTGATGCTCTTTTCACCATCGGCATGGAAGGGCCACTAAGCGGCGCTCGTCAATGACAGAGCTCCGAGCGCTTAAACGCTCGGAGCTCACTTAGTTTCGGGAAGGCGGCAAAACAAGAACTGGAGCAAAGAGGGAAAAGGGAGACGATGCCGAATTAGGGAGTTCGTACACTACTCTGCTAACAAAGCCAGGTATGAGAATGCCCGCGTCCCGCAGCCCACAGCCCGCAGTAGCCACTATTCGTAATGTAGACGGTTTCATCCACTGTGGTGCTTAGGTGGCATCGGGAACTAGTTTGGAGTGATAACGGTGTCGATTGTGGAGCTAACCACCATGTGCATGGTCGTGGACCGAGCAAACAACAGAGTGTTGGTGCAGGACCGAGCGAAGAGTTGGAAGGGCATCAGTTTCCCAGGGGGGCATGTTGAAGATGGCGAGAGTGTCCTTGGCGCGGCGATCCGTGAGGTGAGGGAAGAGACCGGACTTGAGGTCTCGAACCTGGAGTTCTGTGGTCTCGTTAACTGGTACAATGATCGGACGGGTGAGCGATACTTCGTTTTCAACTATCGAACCGAGACCTGGTCCGGTCGGCTTCTTGCTGAGACGGACGAAGGGAAGGTATTTTGGGTCGAGCTCCATGACTTGCCGAACCTGACTCTAGCAAGCGGCTTTGCTGATCGTCTGCCCATGTTTCTCGAGGGCAATTACAGCGAGGGCTTCGCGGTATGGAACGAGAACAAGCGGGACAGCAAACTGACGCTTCTATGATGGCTACCGCCATGCCCACGAGAGAATATGCAGAGCTTCGCGATGCTGGGATCTCGAGCTTGAGGGTCGGTCACGCGATCGCAGATCTGCGAAGGGCAGCACAGGCGGGATGGGGAGCCTGTGCAACGGTAAGGTCGACATGGCGCTATTGGTGGTATGGAAGCATGATCTGTGTACGGATCGGCAGCTCAACCGAGTGAGCAGTGTGTTGGTATCTGATGTTTGGGCAAGAATGGAGATACAGACCTTGTCATGTGGGTTCACGGGGGGGTGTGTGAATGCGAGCGCTCAGCGACATGCCGAATATAGGCAAACTGCTCGAGAGCAGACTGATCGCTGCGGGAATCGAAAGTGGTGAGCAGTTGAGGAGTCTTGGCAGCATGGAGGCTTTCGGACGCCTACGGGAGGTGGATCGCGGGGCCTGCTTGAGTGCTCTGTTTGCGTTGGAAGGCGCCATACGAGACACACGCTGGCATCTCATGAGCGATGATGTGAAGGCTGCTTTGAAGCAACACTTTGTTTCACTACCCAGGAGGTGAGGGCAATGCAGAAGTATGAGTTTGATGCCGAGATTAGGCAACCGGATAGTAGTGATGGCGGAGCTTATGTCTTGTTTCCTTACGATCCTTTGGAGTGCTTTGGCAAGAAGAACCTAGTGAAGATCGAGTGTACCTTTGACGGCATCGCCTATCGGGGTTCCATCGCCAACATGGGGGTTGGACCGTGCATCGGCGTTCTGAAATCAATACGCCAGCAGCTAAACAAGGGACCGGGTGACGTCATTCATGTGGTCGTCTGGAAGGACGAGAGTGAGCGACAGGTGACTGTCCCATCTGAACTCAGTGTAGCGCTCGCGGGGTCAGAGACCGCGATGGCCTACTTCCACTCGCTCTCCTACTCGCAGCGGAGACACTACGTGGATTGGATTGAGGGGGCGAAGAAGGCCGAGACCAAGGCGGAGCGTGTCACGAAGGCGGTAGCGATGCTCACTGAGGGGAAGAAGCTGAAGTGATCCATCTGCGCTTATTCGCCAGGATTGCCGGTATGCTTCGTGCCCCAAAGTCGCTCGTAGATCCCCTTGGCGGAGAAGAGCACCCCCTTGGCGCGGGTGGACATCGCCTTCAGCAGGTAGGGTAGACTACTGAACTGATCGGGCTTCTCATTCACCAGGTACGTCCAGGTGGATGAGGGGCCTTTGATGATCTCTTGGGATAGCTCAATACCGGTCGCGCTGACCCTAGCCTGCTCAAATGTTGCCACGATCTGATCGTCGACCTGTGCGACCATCTTGGCGAACTCTTCGATGGCAGCACGATGGAACTCGTCCAGTGGGTTCTGGCGACCGACGATCACGAGATGGATCCCTTCGCGAATATAGGCCATGCAATCGAGGTAATCTGCCCAACATTTGCTGATGGTATGGAGCGTGATCTGTCGCTCAGCGCGCTTTAGCTCATCTGCGCCAAAACGCTGAAGCAGCGCGTGATATCGTTCAGGCGACCGCGTGGCGAGCAGATCTGGAACCACTTCGCCGCCCAGGATCTCCTGACGACGGCGATGGACGATCTGCCTCTGCTGCTCGATGATGAATGAGTATTTGAGCATCTGTCGGCGAATATCCGAGGTGTAGCCTTCAACTATCCGTTGGCCGCGGGCGATCTCAGCAGCAATCACCGGATCGTTCAGGATGGTATCCTGAGGCTTTGGCTGGTGTTCCTCTGGGATCAACTTGATGATCTCATATTCGCGGATCAGATCATCTTCGAGGCTGAGGAAGAACTTGGTCTGGCCGGGATCACCTTGTCTTCCGGCTCGACCTCGCAGTTGGTCATCGATTCGGCGGCTTTCGTGCAGATTGGTGGCGATCACATACAGCCCACCCGCGGCGATAGCTTGGTCCCGGTGACGCTCATCCGCACCGCCTAGTTTGATGTCCACCCCTCTGCCGGCCATGTTGGTGGAGATGGTCACAGTTCCCGGCTCCCCAGCCCGCGCGATCAGTTCCGCCTCCATCTCATCGTTCTTGGCGTTGAGCACATGGCAGCTTAGCCCTGCACGCTGAAGGTCGCTTGCCAACTGCTCGGATTCGGCGACACTGCTGGTCCCCACCAGAACAGGCTGTCCAGAGGCGTGTGCCCGCTCGATCTCCGCGCTCACCGCGGCCCATTTGGTGGCGCGCTGGGCATAGATATGGCTCCGATGGTCGACGCGAATGCAGGGACGGTGCGATGGAATGCTTACCACATCAAGTCCGTAGAACTCCCTGAACTCGGAGGCGGCCGTGTGGGCCGTTCCGGTCATGCCGGAGAGACGTGGATAAAGGCAGAGGAAGTGCTGCAGCGCGATGGAGCCCATGATCATCCCCTTGGCGCCTGGGGCAAGGCCCTCTTTTGCTTCCACCGCTGCCTGGATGCCATCTGGCCAATGACGCCTGTCCGCAACCCGACCCGTAAACTCATCAACCAGTTCGATCTTGCCATGTCGCACTATATAGTCCTTGTCTTTGCTCAGCAGCGCTTCAGCATATAGAGCGCAGTTGAGCTTCGTCAGCAGTTCGAG
>CAYOCI010000074.1:0-19806 GCA_964402415.1 uncultured Clostridia bacterium | reverse complement strand
CTGATCTGGAGGCCAGAGAGCAGGTCAAGGCCTGGATGATCGACGCTGGGATGGAAGTCCGCCTAGATGCCGCCGCTAACCTGATCGGTCGCCTCCCTGGACGTCAAACGGGTCCGGTGATCATGATGGGTTCCCATACCGATACCGTGCCGCAGGGTGGGATTTTCGACGGTGCCCTGGGCGTTCTTGCAGCGGTGGAGGTAGTACACTCCCTGGTTGAGGGCGGGTATCAGCCTGAGTACCCCATCGAAGTGGCGGTCTTCACCGACGAAGAAGGGACGCGCTTCGTCAAGGGTTGCCTGGGTAGCCTGGTCGTCGCTTCGGCCGAGCACGAGATGGAGGCGCTCACGAAGCTGAAAGGCCACGACGGGCTGATGTACGGCGAGGTGCTGGAGCAACTCGGCCTCGATCCCCAGAAGTTGGGCGAAGCTCGACGCGCTCCCGAGAGTCTGAAAGGGTACTTCGAACTACATATCGAACAAGGCGGGATCCTCGAGGCTGAAGGTCTGAGGATCGGTGTGGTCGAGGGGATCGTTGGAATTACCCGCCACTGGGTCACCTTCCGTGGCAAAGCCAACCACGCCGGTACCACCCCCATGCATCTGCGCAAGGATGCCTTGGTCGGGGCATCCGAGCTGGTGTTGGCGGTACGCGAGACCGTTCATCAGCTCGGTGGGCGTCTGGTGGGGACCGTCGGCTTCATGGAGATCACGCCCGGTGGGGTCAATGTCGTCCCCGGGGCGGTGCGCATGAGCATCGAACTGCGCGACATGGAGGCCAGTATCACCACCGAGGCTACCAAGCGCCTGGCTGAGCGGGCGCGCGAGATTGCCGACCGTTACGGCCTGACCGTCGAGTTTAGAGAAGCCCCGTCTATTCCGGGCGTTCCTACCGACGAGACGATGCAGGCGATCATCGAGGATGAGGCTCAGGCACTCGGCCTGAGCGCCAAGCGTATGATCAGCGGCGCTGGTCACGATGCCGAACACATGGCGACCATCTGCCCGACCGGCATGATCTTTGTCCCAAGCAAGGGTGGGATCAGCCACTCCCCAGCAGAGTGGACTGAGTGGGATGATGCCGCCAATGGCGCCCAGGTGCTGCTCAACAGTGTCGTCAGATTGGACCAGAGATGATAAATGAGATAGGGCAGGCGCAGCCTGTCCTATCTCATTTATCAATTTCCATCTGTGGACGCGATGTGGTAAAATGAGAGAGGTCCGATTGGCCTGCTGATCTGGCAATAGGCCGTCGGGCGATCAAGGACGGATGTTGGGAGCTTGATTTATGAGCGAAGCTGTACGCAAAGAAGCCTGGGAATGGGTCAAGACGCTGGCGGTTGCCCTGGTCTTCGCCCTGCTGATTAAGAACTTCCTGGTTGAGTTTCCCTTGGTGCCCACGGGCTCGATGATACCAACCATCGGGACGCAAGAGCGAATCGTCGTTGACAAGCTGACCTACCGTTTCAAACCCGTCCAACGGGGCGATATTGTTGTCTTCCCCAACCCCGATAACACGTCCGAGCTGTACGTCAAACGGGCGATCGGGCTGGGCGGCGAGACCGTTGAGATCCACGATGGCAAAGTCTTCATCAACGGCGAGGCGCTGGATGAACCCTATCTGAGGTCAATCACCCAGGGGCGATTCGGCCCCTATAAGGTTCCTGAGGGACACTACTTCTTCCTCGGGGATAATCGCAACTCCTCCCGCGACAGCCGTTTCTGGACCAGCACGCATTACATCGCGGACAAAGATGTGAAGGGCAAGGCCCAAGCCATCATCTGGCCGCTGGATAAGATAAGGGCGCTACGGTAGCGCCCGAGTCCCTAGTCCCGAGTCCCGAGTCCCTAGTGGGAACGGCGAAAGAACGCGGGCGCAGGATGCGACCCTACAACTCGGAACGGACCACAACGCGTAGGGGCGCTGCCATGCTGCGCCCGCGGGTCGCCAGCAGGCGACCCCAAACGTAAGCCTCTCTTGTACGCAACGCAAACCCACCGCATGTGCGGTGGGTTTTTCGTTGCGCCACTTTCGCATGACCGGCTAGTACCAGGGGCATGGTAAACCCAAATGGATAACTCCCGGCATATAGATTTGGACACAGGAGGATTAGCATGCGACCACTATGGAAAGGGGCCATCAGCTTCGGCTTGGTGAATATCCCCGTACGGCTCTATACCGCCACCGAGAAGAAGGACTTAAAGTTCCGTTACCTGCACGCTGAGTGCGGTACCCCGGTTGAATACCAGAAACGCTGCCCGACCTGCAATCGTGAGATCTCCCAGGATGAGATTGTCTACGGCTACGAGTACGAGCGGGGACGGTTTGTGACGCTGAAGGAAGAGGACTTTGACAGCATCCCGGTGGAGACCACGCGGGCCATCAGCATCGTCGACTTCGTAAACTTGGAGGAGATTGACCCGATCTACTTCAACAAGACTTATTTCTTAGAGCCCAGTGAGGGCGGGGGCAAACCCTACGCGTTGCTTAGGCGCGCCATGGAGAGCACCAACCGCATCGCCATTGCTAAAGTGGTGATCCGCTCCAAGGAGTCGTTGGCCGCGATCCGCGTCTACCAGGGTAAGGGGCTGATTATGGAGACCATGTTCTGGCCCGACGAGGTGCGCAGCATCAACGCGCTCTCCGGGGTGGATCAAGAGCCCAAGCTCCATGAGAACGAGATCAAGATGGCAGTCGACCTGATCGGGAACTTAGCCGACAAGTTTGAGCCGGAAAAGTACACCAATGAATACCGTCAGGCTTTACTCGAGATGATTGAGAATAAGATCCAGGGCGAGCAGGTCACCGTCGCCCCGACCCCTGAGGTCGGCAAGGTGGTCGACCTGATGGAGGCTCTGCGCGCCTCCATCAAGATGACCGAAGAGGCTAAGCGCAAGACCGCTGGGGCAGACAACTGACGTGTCCCTAGCCCCTCGCCCCTCGTGAGTTACCTACGACCGTAGAGCGATCCGTTCGGGAGTCACTAGGCAGTATCGCTGTACAGCTGGGGTGTCTGTAGGGGCCGCCCTCTGGCCGGCCCGCCCGTCGTCCGCCATCCTTCCCACTACTGTCATCGCCGCCCGCAGACGTGATATGCTAAGAGAGATCAGTGAATACGGAAGGGCGGTCGCCATGGGGAGATCAGACCTCAATCTAAGCAAGACAATGGGCGGATGCTGTTTAGTGTACCTCGTGCTCAGCATCCCTGCGTTCCTCATCACGGGGAATGGCATTCAGATCTTCATGGTCTGGAATCTCTTCTTGGCGTATCTGCCTCTGGTTCTTGCCGAGATGGTGCACACGAACCTCGAGAGGGCCAAGCCTAGTATGGCGCTGGTGTTGGGGCTGGCCTGGCTGCTCTTCTTTCCCAATGCCCCCTACATGGTCACTGACTTCATTCATGTCAGTCGGACGGAGTTCTATACGCAAGCCAACGGCTATGCCCCGGTTGTCTACTCCACGGACCTGCGGTCGTGGGTCAAGCTCATCCATATCGGGCTTGGTGCGCTCCTGGGCACGCTTATCGGCTTGCTCTCGCTTTATCTCATGCATCAAGTGATCTCGGCGAGGAAGAACAGGTTCCTCGCTCATGGCTTCGTGGCAGGGGTGTGTTTGCTCAGCGGGTATGCGATCTACATAGGCAGATTCCTACGAGTAAACTCATGGGATATTTTGCGGCCTGTCTCACTGCTGTCGAGGCTGGTGACTGACTTTGGTCCTTTTGCTGTGAACTTCTCGTTGCTGTTTGCAGGGTATGTAATGGCCAGCTATTGGGTCTTCTACCTGCTTATCTCGGCAAAGATCGACTGAGTGCCTGGTCGTGCCTCCTAGTGAGACACTGTCGAAGGGCCGGGAGCCGGCCCGGGGCCTCGTTGCCGGCGGTTGCATCTACCGCTCATACATCACAAGCCCGGAGCGTCGGACGACGCTCCGGGCTTTTCCTCCGTGCACCTGCTACTTAAGCATGTTGAACTTCTCGTTCATCCTGTCCATCTCTTCTTGAGAAACATCGAAGACGGTGTTGTGCGGGGCCAGGGGTTCTTTGTGGAAGAACTCGGGCAGGCGGTCATGGGCGGGGCAGAAGCCCGCTCGGCGGTTGAACTCACGTTCCACCCTCAGCACTTGTTCGCCCATCTTGATGATGTCGTCGTAGGAGAAGGGATGACCGTACTTGGCTTCTAGCATCTCGACGATACAGGGCCAGCCTTCTTCATTGGAGAGCAGGGCGAATGAGACAAAGATGCAGAGCCCGAGGCTGTCCAGGGCGCCCGTTGCCACCATCAGATTCGAGGCCAGCTCAACTTGCCCTTCGGCCTTGAGCGGATCAACGAAACCACCGGTTTTGAGAACGTTGAGTGCCACACTGTAGCCGGCGGTGTGGTCGGCCCCCATGGTGGTCATAGCATACGTGACGCCAATCCCCTTGACGGCGCGCGGATCGTATGCCGGCATATGCTGACCCTTGACCGCTGCCACACGTGTTACCCCGTAGGTGCGGCCAACGGTGGTCGCTCCTTGACCAAGAATGTGGCCAAGCGGGGTGCCTTCACCGATCTCATTCAGGGCCTTGATCGCTGCCCCGCCATCGCCGAAGGGGATGATTCCTGCTTCCATGGCCACGCCAAGCGCCCCGCCCGCCTCGATGGTGTCGAGGCCAAGGTCATTGCAGATGCGGTTTAGCTGGGCGATGGTGTCGAGGTCATCGATCATCAGGTTGGGGCCGAAGGCCCATGCTGTCTCATACTCGATGGGAGAGACGAGGGCGTTGCCGTCCTTGTCTGGGTAGATATTGGAGCAGCGGATGACACAGCCGGGGTGGCAGTTGTGCGTGGGAGTGCCGGCACCGCCCCGCTCCATGGCTACTTTGGCCAGCATCTCGCCGCTGACTTTGGCTGCACCCTCGAAACGACCCGAGCGGAAGTTCTTCGTCGGTAGCCCGCCTGCCTCATTCATGATATTCATCAGTACATTGGTGCCGTACTTGGGCAGGGCCTCGCCGCTCACCGGGTCCTTACGCAGGATCTCGGCGAACTTTTTGGCAGCAGCGCGGAAGCGTTCCATATCCTTGACCGGTGCCTTGAACATCTCGCTCTTGAGTACGATGGCTTTTAGGCCTCTTACACCCATCACTGCGCCTAAGCCTCCACGTCCGGCAAACCGGCCACTACCTCCTTCGGGATCATTGTTGGAGATCCCGGCGTTGCACATCTTCTGTTCACCTGCTTGGCCGATACAGATAACATAGACCTTCTCCTGATAGCGCTCACGGATTCTCTCATTGAGCTCATAGGTGCCCAGACCGACAAGATCCCCTGCCGGTTCCAGACGGTTGCCTTCGGGAGATAAATAGAGGACATAGAAGTCGCCATCCTTCTCAGGCTGCCCCTCGATGATGATCGCGTGGTAGCCTAGGCTGGCAATCTGATGAGCACAAGGGGTACCGGCATTGGCCTCCTTGATTCCTCCGGTCAGTGGGCTCTTGCCCCCAAAGGAGAGACGGCCGGAATTGGGAGCGGTAGTGCCGGTCAAATGCCCTGGGGCGATGACCAATTTATTGTTGGGGCCAAGGGGATGACAGGTCGGATCTACTTCGTCGAGGAGGATTCGAGATGCAAGACCACGCCCTCCCAGCAACTCATAGTCTTTTGGTATGGCTTCCTCTTTGATGGTCTGATCCGTCGTATTGACGCGTAGTATCTTTGCCAACAGCACTTGCCTCCTTTGTCTTAACCACCGCCCACGGGGGGGAATAGGGCGATACGAGCCCCGTCTGCAAGCGGGAAATCCAAGTCCGCACGGGAACCATCAACGATGGCGATCACTAGCTTGCCTTCAAGACCCAGATGTGAAACCAAGTCTGCCACCCTGGCTCCGGGGGTAAGTGTCAGATGCAGGGGCTCGAGAAACGTTGCATCCTTCACATGCTGATCCAGCCCACCCAAGATCCGTACCTCAACCACCACCGCCCTTTACCCCCTTTAATGTCCATGCGAGCAATGTCGCACAACGGCTTGCCTAGTCATCGGAAAAGGGAACGGTAATCGAATAGAGCGCGGTCTGGTCACTGCATCTTCGACCTGACGACGCCGCGCGTATCAGCCTCGCGCTGGCCGTTAATGATACGGTCAACCTCTTGTGCGGACGGATCGCCTTTACGTGCATCATCGTCCTTGACCGCCTCTTCAATGGCCTCCAGATGCTCTTCTTCCGCTTCGCTCAATATGTCGAGGTTCTCATCAGGGCGCAGATCCTTAATCTTGCTGTTTCCTTTGTCCTTGGCCAATCTAGACCACCTCCATTTTCCTATTCTCTGCTCGGCTGAGGGGCAAGTATGTGATCCGATGATCTTTCAGGCCAGACAACAGTGCCCGGAGCGTCGTTTGACGTCCCCGGGCTTTAAAAATGCGGGCGCGGCAGAGCCGCGCCCCCAACGGGCTACGCGCTCACGCGTAGTGACCGCCAGTAGAAGCTGTTGATCGCTCTAAACAACACCGCATACAGCACTAGATACCCTAGGGCAACCGCCCAGCCGATCTGCAGCACCGTGCGCGAGACGATGGTACCTAATCCTTGCATAGCAAAAGTGGAGTGTATGAGCCCGCCGATGAAGGGGACAAAGAAGATCACCGCCGCCTGGCGCATGGCGACTCGTTTGAGCTCACCGCTACTTACCCCCAACTGTTGCAGACGGGTGATGTATTTGCGGTCCTCGTCAATCTCGGTGAATAGCCGGAAGTAGAGCAGACTGCAGCAGGCTGCAAAGAAGACCAGCGAGACGAACAGGCCGATGAAGACCAGCATCCCCATGATGAGGATGGACGCCTGATAATTCTCCTGAGTGGTAGAGAACTTGACCGGACCACCCTTGGGATACTGCTCGCGCAAGCTAGTAATGGCGCTCCCGACCTGTTTGCTGTTCCATGTCTCGCCATCCCAGAGGGCTACATTGACCGCCTGTCCCGCCGGTGTCGCGCTGAGCAGCTTCTCATAGACTTGATCCGGAAGCACGACGATGTCGGTCAAGTGTTGGGTGTGGGGGTTCATTACCCTCCCCGCGATATCGCGTTTTACACGGAGCGGCAGCGTCTGCCCCGCCACCTGGAGTTGATCTTCTTTGATCTCGCCCAATGTGGTACGGCGCTCATTGATGGCGGCGGTATCCACTAAGATGGCATCGTAGGCATCGCTCAGTGTGAGTGCCTGAGCGTTAGGGCGATTAACGCTGGCGTAGAGTGAATAGGGGATCAGGCCTACGTCGATGGCTTTGCCTGACAGTTGCGCAGGAAGTACTGCTACCTTTCGCTCAGTGAGCCCTGTTACGCCATGTTGCCGCAGTGCCGCATTGATACGCGCGACCTCGGCATTGAGATCTAGGTCAGGTGTCTGCACCAGTTGGATAGCATGAGGGTTGGTATCGTGGGCATCTTCAGCCACCACCACATAGAGGGCGACCGATGTGCCGACCGCAGTCAGGATCACGGCGACCAAGATGGTCACAGCGGCCAGTACGCGGTAGTTGTCCTGCATCTTGTAGACCAGCTGGCTGACGGTCAGGAAAGGACCGGGGCGGTGGAAGTAGCCCTCGCGGCGGTGGAGCCAGGTCAGGAAGGCCACGCTACCCTCTTTCATTAGGTAATACGTTCCGAACGAGACCATGGTGGTGACAGGAATGACGCCGAGGATGACCACCACACCATGAGGGATAGCGGCCCAGATGTAACCGCCCACTACGAGGATAAGGCCCAGCAGCGCCTTCCAGCGTGAAAAGGCCGGCGTCTCCTTGGGCTGCCGTCCGGCGCGGACCAACTGAATGATGTTTCGACGTAGTACTGAGAAGAGCGATAGCAGCGAGACAATCAGAAAGAAGGAGCCAAAGACCGCCAGGGTCTGGGTCCAGACGGGAAGACCAGCGTAGAAAGGGATCTGCGACGGTAACCGGAGCATGACGCTGGCAGCCATGAAGAAGAGCTTGAGAAAGAGCAAACCAGCCAGCAAGCCGGTGGCCAGAGCAGCTGCGCCGATAATCATGCTCTCAGCCACGATCATCTGCACCAGCTGCCCTTTGCTGACGCCAAGGAGACTGAGCAAGCCAAACTCCTTCATTCGCGAACGCACAAAGGCGGAGTTGGAGTAGAGCAGGAAGAGGAACACGAAGACGGCAATGACGATGGTGGCGGC
Source organism: uncultured Clostridia bacterium (assembly GCA_964402415.1). Classification (GTDB taxonomy): domain Bacteria; phylum Bacillota; class JAAYKD01; order JAAYKD01; family CAYOCI01; genus CAYOCI01. The sequence goes on along the minus strand of CAYOCI010000074.1, from coordinate 11,628 downwards.
GCGCATGCCGATGATGGCCTCGGCAGCCCCTTTATAACCGCCCTGCAACTGCGGATGGAAGCTGAGCGCGGTGTAGAGGAAGTAGATCATGACCGAGAAGGCCGAACTGGCGAGATACGCCAGATAGCGTCCGCGGTTTTGCCAGAGGTTTCTAGCGGCGATCTGACCCAGAGTCATCCGATCCACCTCCAATCATGGAGAGCACATCGAGGATCTGCTGGAAGAAGGCCTGACGGCTCTCGCCCCGACGGATCTCGTTGTAGAGCTTGCCATCGCGGATGAAAAGGATGCGCTGACAGAAGCTGGCGGCGAAGGGATCGTGAGTCACCATGGTGATGGTCACGCCCGACTGGGTATTGAGCGTGGTCAGCGTCTCCATCAGGTCACGGGCGGAGCGGGAGTCAAGGTTGCCAGTGGGCTCATCGGCGAGGATGACGGCCGGCTCATGGATGAAGGCGCGGGCGGCTGCGGCGCGTTGCTGCTGACCGCCAGAGACCTCATAGGGATATTTGCCCAAGATATCGCCGATCCCTAAACGGGCGGCAATGGAGGAGAGCTGGTCCTTAAGCGTCGGCAGCGCAACGCGGTCGAGCACCAACGGCAGGGCGATATTCTCGCCGATGGTTAAGCTGTCCAGCAGGTTGAAATCCTGAAAGACGAAACCCAGCTTCTGGCGGCGAAAGAGCGCCAGCTTTTCGCCTTTGATCTTGCTGGTGTCGATCCCTTCGATCTGGATGGTGCCCGAGGTCGGTTGGTCGATGGTAGCTAAGAGATTGAGCAGCGTTGTCTTGCCACTTCCTGACGGGCCCATGATGCCGACGAACTCACCTTGCTCAACATCCAATGAGAAGCCATCGAGAGCGCGGGTGACCATCTTGCCCCGGCTCGAATATAGCTTGGTTAGGTTTTTCGCTTGCAGAACTAACATCTTTCTTGCCTCCTTAGCTTACGGGCTAAGGTCAGTTTACCTTGAGAGGCAGTTTGCACCCATTGATTTATCTTACAGTGGCTATCGTGAACCTTACAGTTTTGTCATATCGGGAAAATGCATGACTTCACTATGGCGAGCTTGGTAGTCCGCAAATCAAATCCGACCTCATGCAATCTCCCAAGTGAACAGTTCGCACGACAACTAGCCTTCATCAACTGAAGCGCTTAGTCCAGCAAATAGGGTGTGGCTGGAGGCAAAACGGATCGAGACGGTGGTCCCTTGACCACGCGCTGAGCGCAGACTGAGGCGATGGCCCAGCCGCTCACAGGCATCCTGTGCCAGATAGAGGCCGAGACCCGTGGACTGAGGGAACTCGCGTCCATTGGCCCCGGTGTAAAAGGGGGCAAAGACTCGGCCGAGGTCTTCGGGTACGATGCCGATGCCGTTGTCGATGATCGCCAAGATTGTGTCACCTTCGATCTTTTGGCAGCTGAAGGTCACCTGACCGTCACGTTCAGGGCCGGCTGAGTATTTGATGGCGTTGTTGAGGATCTGTTCGAGCACAAACCTGAGCCATTTGGCGTCAGTTTCGACCACGACCGTCTGTCCGTCCTTGGCAAAACCGTCTGCTTCGATCTTCGGATAGACATGATGAACGATAAAATCACGTTTATGGTCATTGACGACACGGCGGACTAAGCCCAGTAGTTCCACCTGCTCGACGCAGAAGTCGCTGGCGAAGTCCTCGAGACGGATCATGTTCAGAAGCATCTGCAGCGAACGCTGCAGACGTCCATTCTCCTCGGCTACGCTTTGCAGGATGTCAGCTAGCTCCGACGGTGGTTCCAGCTTGTCCGCCTTTTGCAGCTCCAGATCGATCACGGCCACCGGAGTTTTCATATGATGGGCCCATTGACTGAGCAGATGCAGATTGCGGGTACTGCGCTGCTGCTCGTTGCTTAGCTCGGTGCTCAAGCGAGAGTAGAGGCCCGACCAAGCTTGCGCAAAGAGCTCCTGCTCGATGGTGCGAGGGTCCGCCATGGAGCTGAGCTGATCGATGGAACTGGCCTCATGGATATGCTCCAATCGGAGCAAGAAGGCCGCCTGTCGCCGGTAGTCAATCACCAGGATGAGCCCCAATCCGACCACAGCCAGGAGCCCGATATAGAAAAGGACTGGCAGCGAGAGCCCAGCTCCCGCCAGTACGAGTTCCAACTCAACGACCGTGACGACCAAAGAGATGGCGGCTGAGTAGAGCAAGATCAGGCTAAGCCTGTCGCGGAGGAACGAGCGGATGCTCATAGGCACTGCTCCTGCCCCAACGCCAGGCGGTAGCCCTGCCCGCGCTTGGTCTCGATGGCCTCGGGCAGCCCCAACTCCGCTAGACGTCGCCGAACGCGGGTCACGTTGACCGTCAACGTGTTGTCATCCACAAAGTCCATGTCGTCCCAGAGTGCTTCGAGCAGCTCCTCGCGGTTGACGATCAGGCCCGCTCGCTCTGCCAGGCAGCAGAGCAGCCGGAACTCCTTAGGGGTAAGCTCCAGCTCAACCCCGCCGCGGCTGATGCGGTTACGATTCTTGTCCAACAACAGGTCACCAACCTGGGCGATCTCGGCATCACGGGTATGGGCATACTCGCCATAGCTACGCCGCAGGGCGCTGTGGACCTTGGCCAAGACCAGCTCGAGGTTGAATGGTTTGGTAATATAATCATCGCCACCATTCTCCAGCGCCCGTACCTGGTCGAGGTCGCCGGCGCGAGCCGAGACAAAGATGATCGGGATCTTGGAGAGCGCTCTGATCTGACGGCACCAGTAAAAGCCATCAAACTGGGGAAGGTTGATATCTAGAAGCACTAGATCAGGCCGCGCCGCGATGAACTCATCGCGCACACGCTGGAAGTCGCGCGCCAGGATCAGGGTATAACCATGGCGCTGCAACTCATCGGACAAGATAGCGGCGATCTTAGGGTCATCCTCTACCAGTAGGATGCGATAAGATTGACCGATGGACATGGGTGATTCACCTCTCTCCGTGGATGCCCGCGGCCCACTGTCCGCCGCCCGCAGTAAGAGGGTGGGTTATACGGGCGTTCCACGTGCTTCCTGCTTGCCTAGCGGGTCTATCGGAGCATCCGTCTTTCCACCTCCACTGTAGGCTGAGGGCTGTGGGCTGTGGGTGGCGCACAAGCGCCTAGAACATTCCCTTCCGTACCAGGTAGACCGCTGAGCCGACCGCCGATAGGAGCGAGATCACCATCACGATCATGAACGCGCCGTAGGACTGCTGAAAGGGCAAGTTGACATTCATGCCATAGATGCTAGCGACCAGGGTGGGCAGCGAGAGCACGATGGTGATCGAGGTTAAGAAGCGCATGGCGATATTGAGATTGTTGGAGGTCAACGAAGCAAAGGCGTTCATCATGCTGCCCAAGACCTCGCGGAGAACCTCGCACATCGCGATCGCCTGTTTGTTCTCGATGGTGGCTCGCTCAAGCGACGGCATACTGATGGCGAGGTCGCTCAGCAACACGGATAGGGCTGGATACTCGTCCGCCCGCTGCAGCTGCTTGATCACGATCTCATTGGCATGGCAGGCAGATAGGAAGTAGGTCAAACTCTTCTCCAGGCTTAGTAGTTCCACCACCTGAGCATTACTAGTGGCGCGCAGCACGCGTCGTTCCAGCTCATTGGCACGGGCGCCCATCTGTTTGAGATGAGTGAGGTATTGATTAGCGGTGGCCAGTAACAGATGCGCCACCAGGCCCATATGATGATCTGTTTCGACGTCAGGTAGCCGATGGCTGATAAGCTTGGCGAGGCCTGGTGCCTCTTCCAAGCAGATGGTGATCACCGCCTGCGGGGTGAGGATAATCCCCAACGGGATGGTATCATAGAGTAGATTGTGTTCGGCATCCGGCTCCTCAGTCTCACGCAGGATCGGCACGTTGATGGCGATCAACGTCTGCTCTTCGAGAATATCGATATGCGAGCGCTCATCGTTGTCGAGAACGGCTTCGAGCAGGGGACGGGCGATGCCTAAGGTAGTAATCACCTGCTCCAGCTCCGATGATGTCGGGTTGACCATGTTGACCCAGATATCGGCCTCGCTCAACTCAGCGGGAGTGAGTTCAGGGGTGGATTTGTAGACCCTCAGCACAGTATGAACCTCCACTTCAACGATCTTCTCTGCTAAACACAAGTGCGGACCATGGAGTGTCCGCTCTAACTGGATCAGGTTGACAACACCGCGTGATTTGCCTATGATAGCTACTATTACCCAGTATAGCAGGGAATCTCCTGCACACAATTGCTCGCCACGATATCAGTGGACGTGCGAGGAGGGAGAACAATGGGGCCATTGGAGCTAGTGCTTCGTCTCGTGCTAGCCTCGGTCTTGGGCGCAATCGTGGGTCTGGAGCGTGAGGCGCACAACCGACCAGCGGGACTGCGCACCCACACGCTCGTCTGCCTGGGGTCGGCGCTGATCATGATTGTCTCCGTCTATGGGTTCAGCGACCAGATCATGGCGGGGAGATCGGCAGACCCAGGGCGGATCGCCGCTCAGGTGGTCAGTGGGATCGGCTTCTTGGGTGCTGGAACGATCCTGCGCCAGGGGAGCACGGTCAAGGGCCTGACCACAGCAGCCAGCCTGTGGGTTGTGGCAGGGATGGGGCTGGCCGTTGGCACGGGCTACTACATGGGTGCCATCGTCACCACCGTGCTAGTTATGTTCTCTCTAACCTTGTTTGACCGGATCGGCAACCGCCTGAACGAGCGCAGAGATCATGTATTGATCGTGCGCGGGCCCGACGCCCCTGGTATCCTGGGGCGGGTGGGCACGGTCTTGGGTGATTTCAACGTCAACATTCGCTCAGTGGAGATGGAGAACGCCGACAACGGCGAGCTGGTTATCCGCATGACGGTACGGACCCCGAACCACCTTGATGTCGGGGAGCTAACACGAATGCTGGCTGTAACCCGCGATGTGACCAACGTGGAGTGGGAGGGGCGGATGTAAAAGCCCACAGCCCACAGCCCACAGCCCGCAGTTGCAGGTGAGGATACATGAAGTTGTCCGATGGACAAACGAACGAAAAGCGCTGCGTAGGCATGTCTACGCAGCGCTTTCCACACGCTAACCATGTCGGACTTCCATCTCGCCTCGGTGGCATCATGGAGGCTTGTCGCTACCGCCTTCCGGATGGCCGACCGGTGGCGACCTACGGTGCCCCACTGCGGGCCGCGGGCTGTGGGCATTTTGATGTTAAGTCCACGACAGGACAAGGCCGCCAACCACTGCAATAACCAGGACCTGCTGCCAGGCACTGAGGGACATGAACCATGCCCCTATATTCTTAAAGAGTCACATACAAGGCCTCCCTTGTCCCCGACCGATTGGAAACCATCATCATTATACCATATCTTACGGTATATCACGTTTTCGAGATTAGCATCTCAAGGGGTGACCTCATGCTCCAGCAGATCATCAAACCGATGGAACCAATGAGACACGATCAACCCTTCGACGATCCTCGCTACGCCTTTCAGGTGAAGTGGGATGGCGTGCGCATGCTAGCCTTCGTCAGTGGCGATGGTGTACGACTGCAGAACAGGCGCCTGCGGGATAGGACCGCTACCTATCCGGAACTTCAGATCCTATCCAAGCACCTGGTCGGTCGAGACGCCATCCTAGATGGTGAGGTTGTCGTCCTGCAGGATGGCAAGCCCAGCTTCCCCCGGGTGATCGAACGTGACTTTGCCACCAACTCGCGCACGATCAGCAGCATGCAGCAGAGCCACCCGATCGCCTACATTGTCTTTGATATCCTATGGCTCGATGGGCGCGACCTGACGCGGCTGCCATGGCAAGAGCGGGATCAGCAGCTTCATGCTGCGGTGCGTGAAGAGGACGGCATTGCAGTTGTTGACAGCTTCTGCGGCCACGGGATTGACTTGTTTGGCGCGGTGGAGACCAAAGGTCTCGAAGGGATCGTCGCCAAAGAGATCGACTCTCGTTACCTGATCGGACAGAAGAGTAATGCATGGCTCAAGATCAAGACCAAGCAGCGGGTGCGTGCTGTGGTGGGGGGCATGACCGTCAAGGGCTCTCATTTCAGCGCACTGCTGCTCGGGGTCTATCGTGGGGACCAGCTCACCTATATCGGTCGAGCAGGGACCGGGATCACCATGGAGCAGGCCGACCTGCTGGTGCAGCACCTCGCCCAGCAGCGGCAGGCCTCGAGCCCCTTCGCTAACCCACCCCGCATCAGCTCCGCCGAGGTGGTATGGACCTACCCGGCGCTGACCGTCGATGTGGAGTTTATGGAGTGGACCGAAGAGCTGCAGTTGCGCGCCCCGGTGATCAAAGGGTTTGGGATCGGCGATCCGAAGGAGTGTGTTTTTTGTTGATATAGCTCCTCGCCCCTCGGCCCTCGCCCCTCGTGCTGAATCAGCTAGCGATGCTCCGGTCGCTTCGTAGCCTAACCGCTTTGAGCATGGGTGTGGTATGATACATCTAAGAGGACTCGGTAGATCGGTAGTATACGAGGGGCGAGGGCCGAGGGGCGAGGGGCTCGTCAGTCCGGGGAGGTTTTCATGAGCTGCAATCCCTGTTTACGCAAAGTCAGCCTGTTCGCCGATCTGGATGATCAACAGATGGAACAAGTGGCGTCGATAGTTATCACGCGCAAGTACCGCAAGCGGATGTTCCTCTTCACCGAAGGGGAGACCGGAGATACTATCTACTTCGTCAAGTCTGGTTTAGTCAAGGTCGTCAAGACCACCGAAGATGGCCGTGAGCAGATCTTGCATCTAATGGGGCCAGGCGAGGTCTTGGGGGAAGTGGTGCTCTTCAATGGTGGCGGCTATCCCGCCAGCGCGGAAGTAATGGAGGACTCGGAGATCTGCCTGATTCGTAACCCGGATCTGGAGCAACTCTTAAATCAGCATGTCGAGATCGCCATCAGCCTGATCAAGCTTCTGAGCAGGCGATTGACGGATGCACAGCACAAGGTGCGCGACCTCGCCCTGAAGGATGCCTACTCGCGCACAGCCAGCATTCTGCTACGCATGGCCGACACCTCTCCAGTATCGCCCCAGGGGATCGAGATCAAGCCCGACCTCAGCCGACAGGAACTGGCCAACATGATCGGCACCTCGAGGGAGACTGTTAGTCGTATTCTCAGCGACTTTCAGCAGCAGAAGATCCTGCTGGTCGACCGCAATAAGGTGACCGTGATCAACAAGGAGAAGCTGGCGAAGTGGATCTAACGAGAGAATTAAGAGTTAAGAATGAAGAGTTAAGAATTGGGAGAAGAGAGGCCGGAGGCAGAGTCGTATGGCTCCATGCCTCTGACCCTGGACTCCCGACTCTTGACTAGCCAGCAATAACAACAACCACCGTCGAAAGACGGTGGTTGTTGTTATTAGGGGCCTATCTCGCAAACGTGGCACTGCGCTCGGGGCCGACGGAGATCAGAGTGGCCGGGGCCTTGCAGGCCTGCTCGATCAGCTTGATATAGGCCTTAGCCTGTTCAGGAAGTTCATCCCAGGAGCGGGCTTTGGCGGTGCACTCCCAGCCGGGGAGTTCTTGATAGACCGGTTCGACGTTGTATAGATCCGGTGAGAGCGGCATGCCTTCGATCAGCTGACCGTTCACCTTGTAGCCAGTGCAGACCTTGAGCGTCTTTAGCCCATCGAGTGTATCCAGCTTGGTGATCGCCAGCTCGGTGAAGCCATTGAGCCGGGTGGCGTACCGCAGACCTACCAGGTCCAGCCAGCCGCAGCGGCGCGGCCGACCAGTGGTGGCGCCAAACTCTTGGCCAACCTCTTGGAGGTAGCGGCCTGTCTCGTCCAGCAGTTCGGTGGGAAACGGACCAGCTCCTACACAGGTGGAGAAGGCCTTGACCACACCCATGACGTTCTTGATCTCACGCGGCGGGATGCCTGCACCGGCGGAGGCGCCGCCAGCCAAGGGGTTGGAGGAGGTGACGTAGGGGTAGATACCCCAGTCGAGGTCACGCATGGCGCCGAGCTGCCCTTCGAGCAGGATCTTCTTGTCTCCCTCGAGGGCGCGGTGGATCAGCGTCAAGGTATCGGCTACATACGGAGCGAGACGCTTGGCCTGCGCGATGATCGCCGCTACCTGCTCTTCGACGTTCATCGGCTGATCACCGTAGATCTTGGTGATCAGTTCGTTGCCAGCGGTCAGTAGCTCGCGCAGACGGCGCTCGAAGTGCTCGGGATGCAGCATCTCACCCATCTGGAGACCTACGCGCAGCGCTTTGGCAGCGTAGGCAGGGGCGATTCCCTTTTGTGTCGACCCTTGTTTGTTTTGACCACGAGCCGCTTCGGCCAGACGGTCGAGGGTGGAATACAGAGGCAACGATATATGAGCACGATCAGAGATCTTCAGATTGGCTGTACTGATGCCCTTGGTCTCGAGAGAATCGAGCTCGCGGCACAGATCATCGAGATTCACGACCGTGCCGGTACCGACAATGCAGAGCGCCTCAGGGTTGAAGATGCCGCAGGGGATGAGATGAAGAGCGAACTTGCCGTACTCATTGACCACGGTATGGCCGGCATTGGCGCCGCCTTGGTAACGGACCACGACCTCTGCTTCTTGGGCCAGCAGGTCGACGATCTTACCTTTGCCTTCGTCACCCCATTGAGCACCGATGATGGCTTGAACTGGCATCAAAATACCCCCTTGTTCTCCCACTACGGGAGAGTTCTCTAGCTCGGGACCTGGCAGTGTGCACAGGGGCACCTTGGCAGTCCCTATAAGATGGTAACAGAAATGCGTCCAGCAGGGAAATAGTCTCTCGGAATGGAAAGGATAACTGCAAGGAATGGGGGGAACGAAATGGAACTGTCAACGCTTGCGACCTTCATCAAAGTCGCCGAGCATCTCAATATCACCCGGGCTGCAGAAGAGCTTTTCCTCAGTCAACCGGCGGTGACCAAGCAGATCAAGGCCCTGGAGGCGGAACTGGGGGCAGAGCTTTTGTTGCGCTCACCCCGCGGCCTATCGCTCAGTCCGGCCGGTGCCGCGGTGCTACCGACTCTGCGGCAGGTCTGCGACATGATCAACCGTGCTCGCGATCAGGCTCATGAAGCCAGTGGGCGCGGGCACCTGGTCTTGGCCGCCGGTAGTGTCACCATGACCTATGTCCTCCCGCCGATCTTGGCCGCCTTCCGCGACCGTCTCCCCTTGGCCGAGGTAACTGTCCTGTCGGGCAAGACCACCGATATCGTGCGTATGGTCGACGAGGGTCAAGCCCATGTTGGGCTGGTGACATCCGAGGTTACCCATCGAGGCCTGGCGGTGGAACCGCTGTTCTGGGATCCATTGGGGGTGGTGGCGGCACCCAACCGTCCGCTGGCCACGACACTTGAGGATCTGGCCCGCGAGCCCTGGCTGCTGTTCGCCCGCGGCACTGGTTTCCGCACCTTCATTGATAGTCTGTTTGTCGCAGCCGGGGTGACGCCCAGAGTGGTGATGGAGCTAGAGAGTGTTGAGGCGCTGCGCGAGATGGCTGCCATCGGTCTCGGCTACACTATTCTGCCACTCACAGCGGTCCAAGATCTCCTGCAGCAAGGCCGACTGGTGCAACTGCCGATCCAGAGCGCGGTTCGCTTGGCTCGCCACAACTCGCTGATCTATCGCCCCGATCCTGGACTGCAGGTGGCTCGCGAGTTTATCGCCATTGCCCGCGAAAACTTAGGCGAACATGATGCCCACAGCCCGCAGCCCGCAGCCCGCAGTAGTCCTGGGACTTCGACACCTGGCTCCGCTTCGAGCCGCTAGGATCATGGCGTATGGTTCCTGCGTCCTTCCTTATGGATAGCATGGATGAAAACGCCTTAAGATAACCAAGGTGACCTTCCGACTTCCCGGGCTTGTCGTGCCTGGTGGATGTCCTCCCCACTGCGGGCGGCGGGCTGTGGGCCGCGGACTCATACCATTGAGGTGAGAAGATGGAGTTCTATGATTCGATCGCCACTTACTATGAGCTGATCTTCCCGGCCAGCCCTGCCCAAGCACAGTTTGTCCGGGCGCAAGCATCGCCAGGGAGCCGCGTTCTCGACGTCGCCTGCGGTACCGGGGCCCTGGCGCGCTCCTTGGCGCGGGCAGGTTATGACCTGACTGGCTACGATCTCGACCGCACCATGATCACCCGCGCAGTGGAACTCGCTCGGGAGGAAGGCCTGGAGATTGCCTATTCGGTCTGGGATATGCGTCTGCTCCCCGAACCTCCGCAGCCGTTTGACGCCTTGCTGTGCGTTGGCAATTCCCTGGTCCACCTAACCGACGACCATGAGATGGAGATGGCCTTGGCCGGATTCCATCGTCAACTACGAGCGGGCGGCAAGCTGATCATCCAGATCATCAACTATGACCGCATCCTTGATCAGAAGGTTCCCGGGCTCCCCACCATTACCGATGAGGCGAATGGGCTCACCTTTGAACGCTATTACGATCAGCGCAACGACGGCCTGATCGACTTTCGCACCAGCCTCAGCGTGTCGGTCGGTGGTGGTTGCGAGGTGATACGCAATACCATCCAGCTCAAACCCCTGCGCAAGCTGGCCCTCACTGAGGTTCTCTCGCGAGCAGGGTTTTTGGTCGATGCGGTCTTCGGCGGCTTCAACGGCAAGCTGTGGGAACCCGACGCCTACGCCACCGTCGTCGTCGCGATCAAACAGTAGCCTAGTTAACCATAAGTGACCAACATCTTAAAGAAGGTGACAGGCACCTCGCGGTCGCACGCCTCTGGCGGCGATCCGCTTCATCTGTCTTCGCGGCTCTGCCACATTGTTCTTTAAGAAGTTGTCGGATTGGATGCAGCTAGGAGATGGCCATCGCCGGCATCATCTCTGTCTGTCTGTGGCATTATACTGGGAGAACGACTGCGACGTCTTGAGGAGGTAATGCTTGTGCCCAACGCAACCACGGAGAAGACCAGCAGGTCCATCGAGCTACTAGAGCACGATCATAGTCATGCACTGCGCAAGCTGCGCCGTCTGCGTCAGGATATCAGAGGGGTTAAAGAATATGGCACCCTGGATGTGGCCTATGAGAGCATCCAGCAGTTTGTGGACTTCCTCGCTGAGGTGATAGCCGTGCACTTCAGGCAAGAGGAAGTGGCTCTCTTCCCGGTGATGAAGCAGAAGCTGGGCGAGGCCTATGGACCGGTGGACGCCATGCTTGACGATCATAAGCAGATCGTTGAAGCTCACGGTAAGATGGCCGCCGAACTGAAGAAAGAGCATCCGGACATGCACGAACTGGTCGCAACCGCCGAGGTGATCCTCGACGTACTGGAGCCCCATATCGATAAGGAAGACGAGGTGATCCAGCCGCTAGCCTTGCGGCTGCTCAGCCAAGACGAGCTCAAGCAGGTGGATCTCAAAGCCCGCGAGGTCAGATCGCTGGACTAAGCAAAATTGAAACCGAGCACCCAGAACTGGGTGCTCGGTTTGTTGATCATGTACCATTCCACAGGCCACTATCACGCACTGTGTCCCTTTTGACTTAACTGACTAGGGAAGCTGCCGAAAAAAGCCAGAACCCCATGAGACACGTGCCGAGGACCACTAGGTGATGCGGGCGCAGCAATGCGAACCCCCAACGGGGTGGGGTAGGTCTAGATTGTATGGGGGGAGCCAAGCGGCGCCCGCGGCCATTCG
>CAYOCI010000073.1:6148-20329 GCA_964402415.1 uncultured Clostridia bacterium | reverse complement strand
GGCGCTTATATCCTTCGGTCTACTATATGGGGTACTGTTCATCAGACCCGCCCGCTGGGCGCAGCACTCGCTGCGCCTTTGTTATCCTCTATGGCCTTTGGGCTTTGGGCTCTGGGCTCTCACCGGAGGTGAGCGTATTGTCAGTGATGGAACAGAGCCAGCGGAGCGCTGCGGCGGAGCCGCCTCAGCAGGCGGCCTCAGGCAGGGCTCTGCCCGCGTGGCTGCGCCATAAGAGTCTGCTCGTAGGTCTAGCCATGGTGGCGGGGGTCATCGTGGTTGCTCTACTCAGCCAGGTCTACACCCCATACAGCCCCAATGTCATGGCCATCGCTGATCGCCATCTGCCACCTTCGGTTTCCCATTGGCTGGGGACCGATGAGTTTGGGCGTGACCTACTCAGCCGCATCATGGTCGGCTCGCGAGCAGCGCTCTACGTCGGGGCGGTCTCCACGCTGCTGGCAGCAGGTCTCGGGGTTGTGCTTGGGGCGGTGGCGGGCTACTACGGTGGCCCGATAGGTGAGCTGATCATGCGCTTTGTCGATGGTCTCTACGCCTTCCCATCAATCTTGCTCGCGATCATGGTGATCAGTGTTCTCGGGCCGGGGCTGGTGAACACCACCCTGGCCATCGGCATCGGCGGCATCCCGGTCTTCGCCCGGTTGACCAGGGCGGAGCTGCTAGCCCTAAAAGAGCGGGACTTCGTGGAAGCGGCGCGTGTCCTCGGGGTACGCGACATCCGCATTCTCTGGCGACATATCATGCCCAACGCACTGGGCCCGATCTTGGTGCAGATGAGCATCGGCTTCGCCACGGCGGTCTTAGCAGAAGCTGGTCTCAGCTACCTTGGTCTTGGCACCCAACCCCCTGACCCAAGCTGGGGACGCATGCTCAAGGAGTCCCAGAGCTACATGCTCCGTGCCCCTTGGACTGCCATCGCCCCTGGTGTGGCTATCCTGTTGACGGTGATGGGTTTTAACCTGTTGGGAGATGGGCTACGCGATCTGTTGGATCCGACGGACTAAACGCGGGGCGGGAAGACGAGACCACAAGTCCACAGGTCCACAAGTTCACAAGTAGCAGGACCAGAAGAAGACGAGTCTCCAGAACACGGTTGCTGGTGGGAGAGACAACTCCACGCCCGCTGTGATCCCAATCAGATTGTGGACTCGTGAACTTGTGGACTCGTGGACTCAGGCATCCCTCGGGGATGCTTTTTTCATCTCCCGAGAAGGAACAGCCCTCGTACATAGCGAACTATCGAAACTTAGGAGTACTAAACACTTTCTAAGGAGGTCTCAAGACAATGAGCTGCTGTTGTGAGAAACGCAAGATCACAGCTGAGGATCTCTATTCGCTGACGTTCCTGGGTGATCCTCAGATCTCCCCAGACGGTAAGCAGATTGCCTATGTCCAGACCCGTATCGACAAGGACAGCAAAGAGTACCGTTCCCAGATCTACACCGTGGGTGCCTGCGGCTGTTGCGAACCGTCGCAGTTCACCGGCGGTCCGAAGAGCGACTCCACTCCCCGTTGGTCACCTGATGGCAATTGGCTGGCCTTTGTCTCCGATCGTGGCGGCGACCGTCAGATCTGGTTGATGAAGCGCGGCGGCGGTGAAGCTCGTCAGTTGACCACCATGCGCTATGGCGCCGGCAACCCGGTCTGGTCGCCCGACAGCAAGAAGATTGCTTTCGTGGCCAGAATGGGTAAGAACGACAGCTATGAAGCGATGCTTGCTCCGCGTAAGAAAGATGAGAAGGACGCCGAAGAGAAGAAGGCCAAGGACTCTGGCCGCGTGATCGATAGCATTCGTTACAAGAGCAACGACGAAGGCTATCTCACTGATCGCAAGAGCCAGATCTGGGTGATGGATATTGAGGGCGGCAAGCCCGTTCAGATCACCACCGGACAGTATGATAATGGTGGCGTCGCCTGGTCCCCGGATGGTGAGCAGCTGGTTTTCTCATCTAACCGTTCCGAAGATCCTGCCATGACCCCGATCACCGATCTATGGCTGGTCTCCGCCCAGGGCGGCGAGATCAAGAAGCTGACCAAGAGCACCGGCATGTTCGGTATGCCCGCATGGTCTCCCTGCGGCAAGCAGATCGCTTACTTTGGCAACAACCGCGAGTTCGCCGGCGCCACACTCAGCCGTCTCTGGGTGGTTGACGTGGACGGTGGTGAACCTCGCTGCTTGACCGAGAAGTTCGATCGTTCCATGGGCGATCAGGGCATGAACGACCTGCGTGGTCATCTACCCATTCCTGGTCCCGTCTGGGCCAACGATGGCAAGAGCATCTTCGTTCCGGTCAGTGACAAGGGCAATACCCATATGTTCAGCGTCTGCACCAAGAGCGGCGAGGTCACTCAGCTGACCACCGGTCGTCGTCAGATCTTCAACTACGCCTTTGCTCCTGATCAGAGCTACATGGCGATTATCTATACCGACCCCGTCACCCCGAACGAGCTATCTGTCATCTCCATGGCTGACAAGGCTGAGAAGCGACTCACCGACAGCAATGCTGAGTTCCTGAAGAGCGTCGCCATCTCCGCTCCGGAGGAGTTCTGGTTCAAGGGTGTCGACAACTGGGATATCCAGGGCTGGATGATGAAACCGATCGGCTATCAAGCAGGTAAGAAGTACCCGATGGTCCTCGAGATCCACGGTGGACCGCACGCCATGTACTCCAACTCCTTCTTCATGGAGTTCCAGCTGCTCGCAGCCCATGGTTACGCTGTCTTGTTCAGCAATCCTCGCGGCGGTCACGGCTACGGTCAAGAGTTTGTCCATGCCTGCGTCGGCGATTACGGCGGCAAGGACTACGGCGATCTGATGGCCTCTGTCGACTACGCGCTGGCCACCTACGACTTCATCGACGAGAACCGTCTCGGCGTTACCGGCGGCAGCTATGGCGGCTTCATGACCAACTGGGTCGTCGGCCATACCGATCGCTTCAAAGCGGCAGTCACCCAGCGTTGCATCTCGAACTGGATCAGTTTCTTCGGTGTCAGTGATATCGGCTACACCTTCACCGAGAACGAGCACAATGTCACTCCGTTCAACGGTTTCGACAAGCTGATCTTCCATTCGCCGCTCACTTACGTGGAGAATATCAAGACCCCGCTCTTGATCCTGCACGGCGAGACCGACTATCGTTGCCCACTGGAACAGGCTGAGCAACTCTTCGTCTCTCTGAAAAAGCTTGGTCGCGAGACCCAGATGGTGATCTTCCCGCAATCGACCCATGAACTCTCCCGCAGCGGCAAGCCGGTGCTCCGCGTCGAGCGTCTGAACCGAATTGTTGGCTACTTCGATGACCATATCGAGCGTAATAGCGAGGATTACTGCTGCAAATAGGGCGCTTCGCTCGGGGTCAGGCGGCAATTGAATGATGTTTCGCCTGTGGCGAAATGATGTATGGCGGCGGGGCTCCACATGTTGTCGCATTCGCGATTGAGGCGGCAGAGCCGCAGAGATCTAGGGAAGCGGATCGCCGCCAGAGGCGTGCGACCGCGAGATGTGATCTTTGCCCCCATGTCCCGCGGGACACATCATTGCCGAAGGCATCATCATGTCCGATTGATGCGGCGAAGCCGCAGAAATCAAGGAAGCGGATCGCCGCCAGAGGCGTGCGACCGCGAGGACACATCATTTGCCCAGAGGGCAAACATCATTAGCATGTCAAGGAGCCTGGATAGTATCCAGGCTCCTTGACATGCTATAGGGGGGTGGGGTACACTCGAGGAAAACAGGAGGACATGACTATGGACGAGGCTGATCGTGAGCAGACGCGGGCTAACCTTATCCGCCGCCTCAACCGCATCGAAGGGCAAGTGCGCGGTATAACGAAGATGGTAGAAGAGGGACGCTACTGCATCGAGGTCATGGACCAGGTCGCGGCAGTCAGGCAGGCCCTCAACAGCGTGTGCTATATCATGATGGAGAACCATACACGTGGGTGCGTTATCGATGCCGTCAAGGCGGGTCAGGGTGAACAGTCGGTGGATGAGCTTCTGCGCGTAATGAAGCGCTATATGAGCAATGCGTGAGCTCTTGGCACTCAGTCATTAGGCTCAAAATAGACCTATACCGAACCGCGCGCTGCGGCTCGGTATAGGTCTATTTCAGATATGGACCCAGTTGTTCGCTCAGCGCGTGCATCTGATCGGACAATTGGTGGTAGAGGCGCCGAGCCTCACCATCATGGGTTTCGAGCTCGAAGTTGCGCAGATCGGCTGCTAGCTTCGCTATGTTGGCTGCCAGAATCTTGTCCTGATCTGGCTGTTGCAGCTCTTGGCTATCATCATATAGATCCACATAGAGTACCCCGGTGCCATCGACCTGTGCCAGCATAACTCGCCGGACATCGTCTGCACCGTGGGCCTTGAGCTGCGCCGAGACCCAGGCTTTAGTCAGCCCCACCTCCTTTAGGGTATCGAGTCGCCATTGGCCATCGCTGATCACCGCCGAAGGGATGCCGGAGCTTGGTTGGCCACTTAACCCCAGGTCTCTAAGAGTGATGTTGGCGGCTTCGGCCTTTTTCTGCACACTTAGCTCGCCATTGGGCTCGAGCACGGCGAACTCCACGTCAGCGAGGTTAAAGCTATTCTTCTCCCTTAGCATCATCATCAGGTCATCGACGTTGATGCGCGAGCGCGCCATGGATTGCTCCATCATTCGCCCATTCTTCACTAGGACTGTGGGATGTCCGTCCGTTAGGACCTGAAAACGGCGGCTCTTAAGATCAATGAGAGCGATAGTATATGGAAGTAAGGCCCAAACGATTACCGCTACCAGCGAATCACTAATCCTGAGATTGAGATCTGCCGATGCCGCCGCACTAATTGAGCCGATGGTGATGCCGACGACATAGTCGAAAAAGGTAAGCTGGCCGATCTGCTTCTTACCCATCAGGCGAGCAAAGAAGAGCAGGGCGACGAAGCTGATCAGGCTGCGGATCAGAGTAAGGAGCCAATTTGGCACTTTCGTCACCTCCACTATGATAGTCTGGCACCTTTGACAAAGAATACTCCGGTTATAGTGTGCCCGAGCGGAGAAACTAGCATCGGAGCCAACAACAAATCTGGAGGTGTGATCAAAATGACCGTGGCCACGCAGATTAAGACAACCCAAGCCAGCCTCGAGAGTGCAGCAGCCAGCCTGAAGCAATTCGCGCTGGAGACCAATGACCAAAGCCAAAAGCAGCACTTTGGCCAGATGGCGCAACAGGCCGAGCAGCTCGCGCAGCAGTTGCAGATGCGCATCGATACCATCCAGCAAGAGGAGCCGCAGTACAAGGGTTATTAAGAGGGCAGTGCTCGAAAAACCTCCCGATAGGGAGGTTTTTCGGCATAGGTTGTATGGAGCACTTCTCAGGGGGAAACGTCATGACAACTGCCCAACAGGTTCAACAAGCACTGGCCCAGCTGGAGGGGATTGCGGCGGAACTCAGCAAGCGGGCGCAGCAGGCTGACAATAGTCAGATTGGGGGGCACTTTGCGCGCGCTGCCGCCCAGTGCTGGACCATGCAGCCGATGCTCAGAGGCCGCTATGAGCAAATGATCAAAGAGGAGCCGCAATACCGACGGAAGTAGGGGGGATCCACATGCAGCGCGTCGTAGCCATCATGGCGATGCTTCTGATCTTAGGTCTGGTCCTGACGGGCTGTCAGGGAGTAGCACTGCGGCCTGAAGCTCTGGAAGACCGGGTACTGCCACATCTGCGCGAAGCGCTGGACGGCATTCGCGCTGAGGACTGGCAACTAGCCAGTGACAAGCTTCAGCAAGCACAGCAGACATGGAAGCAGGTCAAGCCGATGCTCTCCCTGGCTAGTACCTTAAACGATATGGACCGTCTCGAAGAGAGCATGAGTCGCGCCCGGGCAGCGGTAGAAGGCCGAGCGCGCGCTAACGCTCTTGAGGAAGTGGCACAGAGTATTCAGAACCTAGATCAGGTAGTCAACTGGTAGGATAAGAAAAGCAGGCAGCCTACGCTGCCTGCTTAAACACATGCTATTTAATCAGACCGATCTCGCGCCCGCACTTGGCGAACTTCTCGAGGGCGAAGTCCAGATCGTCCTTGGAGTGCGAGGCGGAGATCATCACGCGGATACGAGCCTTGCCCTTGGCAACGGTGGGGAAGCCGATGGCCATGGCGAAGATGCCTTCGTTGAAGAGCATGGCGCTGAGCTTACGGGCGAGATCCGCCTCACCACACATGACAGGAGTGATTGGGGTCTGGCTCTTGCCGGTATCGAAGCCCAGCTTCTGCATCTCGGCCTTGAAGTAACGGCCATTATCCCATAGGCGGTCAACCAGTTCGCCGCTCTCAGTGAGGAGGTTGATCGCTTCGATGGTGGCACCGACATCGGCGGGGGTCAGCGCGGAGCTGAATAGGAAGGGGCGAGCGCGCTGCTTGAGGTATTCGATCATACGGGCGCTGCCGGCGGCGAAGCCACCCACAGTACCGATCGCCTTGGAGAAGGTGCCGACCTCTACGTCGCAACGGCCATGGAGATGGAAATGATCGACGATACCGCGGCCATTCTCACCTAGGACGCCTTCGCCGTGGGCATCATCCACATAGGAAAGAGCTCCATAGCGTTCGCACAGATCGACGATGCCAGGCAGGTCGGCGATGTCGCCATCCATGCTGAAGACACCATCGCTGATGACGAGAACGCGGCCATCGTTGGGACCTTTGAGCAACTCTTCAAGGTGATTGAGGTCAGCATGGCGCATGACCTTGATCTTGGCCCCAGAGAGGCGAGCACCGTCGATGATGCTGGCGTGGTTGAGTTCATCGGAGATGATGGTGTCGGCCTTGGTGACCAAGGCGGGGATGACAGCGGCGTTGGCGAGGAAGCCACCCTGCAGGGTCAGTGCACCCTCGACGCGCTTGAACTCGGCGACCTTGCGGTCCAGTTCATCATGGATGCTCATGGTGCCAGCGATGCTGCGGACGGCTGCAGGGCCGACGCCGAAGTTGTCGATGGCGGTCTTGGCGGCCTGAACTAGACGGGGATGATTGGCTAGACCCAGGTAGTTGTTGGAGCACATATTGAGGACCTTCTTGCCCTCGATCTGTACCCAGGCGCCCTGGGGGCTTTCGATGGTGCGGATCTGATTATACAGCCCTTGCGACTTCAGCCCTTCAAGGGTTTCGTGTAGGTACAGCATCTTGTCTTGATTGGACATGATTTACCCCTCCTCGAAAACTACTTTCTGGGTTATTCTTCTCTCCAATGGGGTAACAATCCTCCATTCTTACATAAAGAGACAGGAAAATGACGCGTCCGTTCTGGCGGCAATCAGACGGAGAGCCATAAGTGATAGGTCATGAGTCATAGGTCAGATCGGCGATCGAATGCTTGGACGTCTTTGGCAGGACCGCTATGGACAGATGATGGCTTGGGGACGATAATGGAAACGTTCGCCTGACTTCCTCTCAGACTCGTTACTCATGACTCATGCTTATGACTTATGACTTGTGGCCAAGGCGTCTGGCGACTCATGACGCCCCGAAAGGATCTGATCCCATGAAGGTGCTGCTTACGACCCTCAATAGCCAATATGTCCATACATCCCTAGCCTTGCGCTATCTGCGCCAGTACGCGGCTTCAGCCGGCATCAGCGTCGACCTCAAAGAATACACCATCAACGAGCAACTGGGCGAGATCGCCGCTGACATCCATCTCGGACGCTATCAGATGGTCGCCTTCGCCTGCTACATATGGAATATCGAGCAGACGCTCCACCTTGCTCAGATCCTTAAGCTCGCCGATCCTGGCATGACCATTATCCTCGGCGGACCGGAGGTCACCTACGACCCCGAAGCCCTACTCCACGGCGCATGCTGGGTGGAGATGGTGGTTGTTGGCGAAGGGGAGCAGACCTTGGTTGAGCTAATTGGAGCCGCTACGCGGGGAGACGAGCTGAGTTCGATTCCCGGACTAGTCTTTAGGGATGGTGACCACGTGGTGACCAATCGCGCACGCCAGCCGCTGGCCCGTCTCGATGAGATCCCCTTTCCTTATACCGAGGAAGAACTCCGTACTTTAGGGCAGCGCATTCTCTACTACGAGGCATCACGTGGCTGTCCGTTCAACTGCCAGTATTGTCTCTCGTCCACACTCCATGGGGTGCGGTTCTTCTCGTTGGAGCGCGTTCAGCGCGACCTCGCGGCCCTGATCCAGGCTGGAGTGAAGCAGGTCAAGTTCGTCGATAGGACCTTCAACTGCAACAAGGAGTATGCCATGGAAATCTGGCGATTCCTGATCGAGACGGCGTCGGATCGTCCGATCAACTTCCATTTCGAACTAGCCGCCGATCTATTGGACGATGAGATGATCCGGCTGCTGTCAAGGGCTCCTGCGGGCTTGTTCCAGTTTGAGATCGGAGTCCAGTCGACCAACCCTGATGCCCTTACCGCCATTGATCGGCGTATGGACTTCGCTGAGGTAGCTGAGCGGGTCAGGCAGTTGAACCGGCTCGGGACGGTCCACCTGCATCTCGACCTGATCGCCGGGCTCCCGGGCGAGGATTGGGCCTCCTTTGGCCGGTCGTTTGACGATGTCTATGCCCTGGAGCCGGACAACCTGCAGTTGGGTTTTCTCAAGCTCCTAAAGGGGTCAGGACTGAGGACGCGGGCTGATGAGTATGGGTTTCGCTACGATCCGCACCCACCTTATCAGGTGATCGCCTCCCATGAGATGAGCTACGATGAACTGATCCGACTGCAGGTGTTGGAGGAGCTTCTGAAGCGCTATGGCAACTCGCACCGCTTCACCCACAGCCTCAGCTATCTGATCTCGACGTTCGGCTCACCCTTTGCTTTTTTCAGTGCCTTCGAGGCGTGGTGGCGGAGCCATGGCCACCACCGTTTGGCCCACAAAGATGCAGGCTACTATCGTTTGCTCTGGGAGTTCGGCCGTCAACTACCGGCGATTGAGGCAGAGACCCTGGATGAGCTGCTGAAGCTCGACTGGTGCCTGCACCATCGTGACGAGGATCTGCCCGAGTATCTACCTAAGCTCCAGCTCGACGACCAGCGCGAACGGGTTTACCAGTTCTTCGCTGGCGAAGCAGCGGCGCGACTTTTGCCCGAGCTGGCCCATCTCGCAGGCAAAGCGTTGCTTAGGCAGGTGCGCGTTGAGGCTTTTGGCCATCGCCTGGAGCGCCTGGTTGTAGGGGAACCCCTAGACGAGATCAGCCAGCCGGGTTTATATGTGTTCTTCTCGAGCGTCAATCTGCGTGGCAACAGGAAGGTCGGCTGGCGTCGAGTCGGAATATGATCGAAATGCAGGGAAAACGTTCTTATGGTAACTTCCAGTGACGTCCACGACACAAAGTGATAAGATAAAGCATATAGTGGACGATACGGCTCAATTCACCGGTCAGGTTCGGCTCGACTCATCATGCTGGCGATGGAGGTTGCACAATGACGCAGAAGATTTGGCAGTGGGGGAGCCGTCTACTAGTCCTTGTTATCGGTTTGTTTATTTTTGCTTTCGGCAACGTCCTGATCGTCAAAGCGCATCTTGGCGCTAACCCTTGGAATGTTTTTCACCTGGGCCTCACGAACTATCTTCCGCTTACGCTGGGGAGAGCGTCGCAGACGACCGGACTGTCGCTCATCTTATTGAGCTTACTCCTGGGTGTCTACCCAGGCGTCGCCACCATTGGCAACATGTTTATGGTCGGCTTCTTCGTTGATCTGATCATCGCCAATGGCTGGGCGGTCGATCAGTACTCGCTGGTCCCACAGCTGCTGCAGCTGGTGATCGGCCTCGTCGTGGTCGGGATCGGGTCAGGCATCTATATGCAACCGGGACTCGGGGCTGGACCGCGTGATAGCTTGATGCTGGCCTTTAACCGCAAGTATGGATGGTCGATAGCCCGTTCGCGCACGACCCTCGAGGTCACCGCCCTTACTGTAGGATGGGCGCTGGGCGGAGAGTTCGGTATTGGTACCGTGGTCTTCTCCTTGGCCGTCGGGCGCTTCGTTGCCTGGGGGATGCGCCTATCAAAGAAGATTTTCAGTACACGCCTCTTCGTCCCGATGACATCCCTGTGGCCAACGGCTCAGGTGACCAAGCCTGCAGGAGACCAACAGCGCTCCGCATCGGGAGACTAGATATCGGGTCCACAGCGAGCGCCCCAGCGTCATCATGACAGCGGGGCGCTTGTTATCTGATTCTGAAGATAGCCGCAGATTGGCTCCTGACACCGAGCGCATCTGATGATCGAGGGAAGATTGAGCAGATGGGTGGAGCTGACTAACGGCTTCGGTCACCGCAAGGAACCAAGCGGATCGGGAATCGTCCTAATGGCAGGGACCCGTCATCGCGTCAGCATGGGAGGGTATCTTATATGGTGAGAGCGAACGGTAAAGGAGCTGAGGGAATGGCCAAGATCCTATTGGTCGATGACGAAATAACTCTAGCTAAGGCCCTGCGAGTTGCACTCGAACGGGAAGGATATGAGGTAGCGGTGGTCCACGATGGGGTGGCGGCGTTGGACGCCTTTGCCCAAGCCTTATTTGATCTGATCATCTTGGATGTGATGCTGCCGAAGATGGACGGGTTTGTGGTCTGCCAGCGCATCCGCCAAGACTCGACTATACCGATCATCATGCTGACGGCCAAGAGCGAAGATATCGACCGGGTTCTCGGCCTCGAGATTGGCGCTGATGATTATCTTACCAAGCCTTTCAATACCCGCGAGCTGTTGGCTCGGATAAAGGCGCTGTTGCGCCGTTGTCAGTGGTCGGGCGCCGACGATGCTCAGATCTTGAACCGCGCCGCTCTGACCATCAATCTGCCCAAGCGCAAAGTAGAGGTGGCAGGACGTGCGGTGGACCTCACCGCCAAGGAGTTTGATCTGCTGTCGACACTGGCTTCGCACCCTGGTCGGGTCTACAGTCGCGAGCAGTTGATGGAACTGGTCTGGGGTTACGAGTACTTAGGCGATAGCCGCAATGTGGATGTTCATATCCGCCGTCTGCGTGAAAAGGTCGAGCCGGACCCATCGCGTCCCCAGTATCTACTCACCCGCTGGGGAGCGGGGTACTATTTCGCGGAAGCGTGAAACTGAGGAGTCCCTCGCCCCTCGTCCCTCGCCCCTCGTGGAGAACGAACTGGAGATCACTCGAGATACTGATGAGGGCATGCGCCTTCAGACGGTCGCCTCGGACAGTTGTTTCGGATCGTCCTTACTGTGGGCCGCGGGCTGTGGGCTGTGGACTCGTGTCTCGGAGGTGCCCTATGAGTCTACGCCTTCGTCTTCCCCTCACCTATCTACTGCTGATCGCTCTATTGCTGGCGGCCATGGCCGCGGGCATTATCCCGATCCTGCACCGCTATCTGCGCGATGAGAAGGCAGCCCCTTTGCGCTTGCAGGGGGCGATCATCGCCAATGAGCTCCGGGATCAACTCGGAAACGGCGATCTGCAAGGAATAGCTGCAGAACACAGCGAGCGGATCGGGGCGCGTGTGTTAGTGCTAAGCCCAGAGCGTCGGGTGCTCGCTGATTCGAACCTGGAACTGGTCGGACGTGAGCTCTCTTTAGCGGCTGTGAGCACGGCTCTTGGTGGCCAGAGCGTCGTCGAGGAGAGGCAGAGTGGCGCTGAGCGCGCCCTGTATGTAATGACTCCCATCCGTAGAGCACAATCAACCTTGGGCGCTGTCTTTATCTCAACCTCGATGACGGGCGTGTACGAGACCGTGAGTGAGTTGCGTCAGCGCATCCTGTTGGGAGCGGTCGGGGTTGCCATGGTCGCTGCCCTGGCCAGCCTGTGGCTGGCCGCTTCAATCACCTCACCGTTGGCTAGACTGACCCACGCGGTGGAGCACTTTGATCTCAGTGGGCAGACCAGCGTCCCCGTCCGTGGCGACCGGGAGCTGCGCACTCTTGCCGAGGCGTTCAATCAGATGGGTGAACGGCTGCATGCCGAGGATCTGGTACGCAAACGCTTCATCGCTGATGCTTCGCACGAGCTGCGGACCCCACTCGCAGCCCTGAAGACCGTGGCCGAAACCCTGCTGAACACCGATGAGATCGATCCGCAGTTGCAGAGTGAGTTCCTAGCCGATATCGATCTTGAGGTGGACCGCCTCGCCGATCTCGTCAAGAGCCTATTCGAGCTCTCGCAGCTTGACCGGCGTGCTGAGCTGAAGCTGACCCAGGTTGACCTGGCCCAGCTGTCCGCGCGGGTGGCGAGGCAGCTCTCGCCGTTGGCGCAGAAGCGTGAGATCGCCCTGAAGGTGGAGATCGAGGATGCCCCGGTCGTGGCAGACGCAGACGAACAGCTGCTCTTTAGGGCGCTGTTCAACCTAGTTGACAATGCGATCAAATACTCGCCTGACGGAGGGAAGATTTGGGTGCGCGTGCGTCGGGCCGGGTCCACCGCCCAACTCGCTGTCACTGACGAAGGCTTAGGGATACCGACCGAGGAGCAGGACAAGGTGTTTGGGCGATTCTATCGCGTTGACCAGTCCAGGGCGCGCGCCAGTGGCGGCAGCGGGCTGGGGCTCGCCATCACCAGAGAGATCGTGCTGGCTCACAGAGGCGATATTATCCTGCACAGCGAGGCGGGTAAGGGGTCGACATTTACGATGGTAATCCCGACGAATTTTAACACTCCCGCAACATCTTGAGAGTTCTGCGCAAAAGTCCGCTGTTATGCTAGAGACCAGGAACTTGCATGATTTCATTGTGGTGAACTCGCAAATCCTTCGATGCTCTGATCGAGATCATGCAAGTTCCAAAGAAATGGGCCATGCAAGGTGCTTATCGACAGGAGATCAATCAGCGCGCTTGCCTGTGCAAAACACTCAGGGGGGATTGTCGTGATGAAACGGTTCGCTTCGTATAGAACCCTGGTTACATGGGTCATTATCCTCGTTTTGGGTGGCTGTGCTCCCAAGGCACCGTTGAGCCAAGAACCATTTGTCAGCCCTGATCCCCAGGAGAATAAGGTGACGCTCAACCTATATTTTGGCAACGACAATGCCGACGGACTGGTCCTAGAGCAACGCGGCCTGGTTCGCCGCGGTGAGAGTCTAGAGAGCTTAGTGATCGAAGAGTTGATCAAGGGACCACAGGGGAATGGCAAGCGCACCATCCCGGCGGAGGCCAAGCTGCTATCGGTCAAAGTGGAGAAGGGGATCGCCTATGTCGACTTTAGCAGAGAGATGCAGAGCAAGCATTGGGGCGGGTCGGCCGGCGAGATGATGACCGTCGGGTCGGTGGTTTACACCCTAACCGACCTGCCTGGGGTCAAGCAGGTGCAGTTCCTGATCGAAGGCAAGGCGGAAGAAGCGATCTGGGGCCATGGTATCACCAATGAACCGATCAGTCGTGGCAATATGCCCATCGACTCCAGTGCAGCGGCAACGCCGCAACCGGGTGGCGGCCCCACGTTGGTTGAGGCATGGAAGGAGAAGAGCCCCACGCTGGCCGGTGAGGTCAGGGCGATGGTAACGGGATCCTTCACATCGAAGCAGTCTGAACTGGCTGTGGTAGCTGGCGACCGCCTCTACCTCTACGCCCACGGCGCTCAGGGCTTCCAGCTGCTCGCGGAGCAAAAGCTGGAACGCTTCGTCACCGCCCTAGCCAGCGGTGACCTCGCTGGCAATGGTCTGCAGGAGCTAATCATGGTCGGTGCCTCGAGCGCCAACTGGAACAGCAGCGTTCCTGGCTTTATCTCAGTCTACCGTTGGGACGGTAACATGTTTAACAGGGTGATAGACCAACCCCACGGCAAGGTGCCTTTGGATGCGGCGGGTGCGATGGATGTTACCTCTGATGGCAAGGGCGAGCTCTTGGTCACCAACGCCAATGGCATGTGGATCTATACCATGGACGAAGAAGCTGGCCAGCTCAAACAGTTGCATGCCCTCACCCGCTTTGCCGGTCTGATCTCCACCTATCGAGACGCCAGCGGCAAGGAATACTTGGGCTGGACGGATGCCAGCCGTGTGAACCTGGCTGTCTACACGTGGGAGAAAGACGGCTTCAAGGAACAATGGATCGTGCGCGGTGGAGCTATGTGGACAGGGGGACCGATGATCTGGGGCGATGTCACCGGCGATGGCAAGGCTGAACTCGCCTTCCCTGACCGCAGTGGGGGTGAGAGCTTCTTCGACTATCAGGGTAAGCGGGTCGAGATCGATGCCGCGA
>CAYOCI010000073.1:0-6048 GCA_964402415.1 uncultured Clostridia bacterium | reverse complement strand
GGGGGTGAGAGCTTCTTCGACTATCAGGGTAAGCGGGTCGAGATCGATGCCGCGACTACAGCTCAGCTCCGCGAGTGGAGCAGCGGCAAGGTGGCGATGATGAACATCCGAGGCGACGCACGAGCGGAACTGATCGTGGGTGTGGGAACTGGCCTGGTCGTGCAAGCGCTGGCCAACCGATAAGGAGACAGATCTCTGTTTGCAGCAAAGGCTGGCAGCCGGGTTTCATAGGTTGCCATCCTTTGCTGCTTCGGTATAAAGGATAACGGGAGCTTCACGCGTAAATGATCCTGGGTGAAGAAGTTGAATGAGGGGGGTGCGCTTCATGCTCGCCAAACGTCTACGATTCGGAGATACCATTGGGGTGGTAAGCCCTGCTAGTCCAGTGAAGCCAGAGGTGCTCGACAGAGGAGTTGCGAAGCTTAAGGCTTTGGGCTTCCGAGTGAAGTTGGGCACGCACGTCTGCGCCAAACAGGGATATCTCGCTGGCAACGATCGGGAACGTGCCGAGGACCTCAATGCTATGTTCCGCGACTCAGAGGTCGACGCCATCGTCTGCTCGCGAGGCGGCTACGGCACGCCGCGCGTTCTACCTCTGCTGGACTACGATGCCATCATCCGCCATCCCAAGGTGTTCGTCGGTTTCAGCGATATCACCGCTCTCCATGTGGCCATTCGCCAGCGCACCGGGCTTGTGACCTTCCACGGCCCTATGGTCGCTTCCGACTTCAGCCAAGTGCATGTGGACGACTACAACTGGCCATGGTTTGAGAAAGCTGTCATGCACAGTGATCCGGTGGGGAGGATTGCGATGCCGCCGCAACTGCCAGGGGCGGAGTGCGTTGTGCCTGGGCGGGCCGCGGGGGAACTGATGGGTGGCAACCTGTCTCTAATTGCTGCGACCATCGGCAGCCCCTATCAGCTGGACCCGACAGGGAAGATCGTCTTACTGGAAGAGGTAGGTGAAGAGCCATATCGTGTTGACCGGATGCTCACCCAGCTGGAGCTGGCTGGTTTCTGGAAGAAGGCAGCAGGCCTGGTGATAGGTGAGTCGGTGGGTTGTGAACCATCGAACCCCGAGAACCCCAGTCTGCTCTCGGTGCTCAAAGACAAGTTGGGCAAGCTTTCGATTCCTGTTCTCTATGGGCTGCCACTTGGCCATGGCGAACGCAAGGCCACGGTCCCCGTAGGAGTAAGGGCGAGCTTGGATGCGACGCAGGGCATTCTTAGCATCGAAGACGCTGCTGTCAGAGACTGAGATCTGCATCCGCGGGCCTCGATATAGGCGAAAAGCCATCCTAGAAGGATGGCTTTTCGTTGGTGGCCTGTTGGACGGTTTGGCTAATCCCTATTAATGTGGTTGTTGAGGCTGTTGGGGCTTGAACTCAGGAGGAGATGCAGGTGGTGGGCCAAAGTGGCGGCCCGGGGTGGAGAGATCGAAGTATAGCTTACTATCCTTGGTTACCCCAAAGCTCTGGTTGGACCCAGTCTCACTGACCTTCTGGAAAGCTTCCCGGAAGAGTGAGTTGTGTGCCTCTTCGCGGTTCAGCAGGAAGTCGATGGTCTCACGGACCCCCTTATCGTTGATCTGGCGATAAAGGTATTCATAAACCACCTTCGCCCGCTGCTCAGCGGCGATATCGGAGAGCAGATCCGCGACTAGATCACCCGTGGTTTCGATATAGGCCGCCGTCCAAGGGTAGCCGGATGCGTTGGTGAGCTGTGGTGCTAGACCCGTACCCACATGCGCTTGGACGCTGCCGATGGTCTGATTCTCCGCACTGAGGTCATGGCCATTGAGCAGGTTGATGGTAGTCCCAACCATCTCGAAATGGCTGAGCTCTTCCGTGCCGATATCGAGGAAGAGGTCCTTGATGGCAGGATCGGCGATACGGAAGCTCTGGCTGAGGTATTGCAGAGCGGCCTTCAACTCGCCATGTGGACCACCGAGCTGTTCCAGCAGCAGCGCTGCATATTGGGGATTGGGACGATCAACCTTGACCGCGTGCAAGAGCTTCTTGTCGTGTTGAAACATCGACATCCCTCCTCGTATTCTGCCTAGCGAGACAGTCTCTGTCATGTCAGACCATCCCACAGATAGTCTCTCATGAACACCTGGAGCGCAAACGCGGCAGAATCTGCCGTCAGTTCGGCGCGATTTCTTTCTGATGGTGGAGGGTTCTGCCCAAGTCTGGTGAATAATAGATATGAATGTCATCACTCATCGGCTGATCGGTGGTGGCAGAGACAATGGGAGGTGAATGTTTAATGGCCAAATACCGCTGCATCATCTGCGGATACATCTACGACCCCGCCGTGGGCGAAGGTGATATTCCTGCGGGGACCGCTTTTGAAGACCTACCGGAGGATTGGGTCTGCCCAGAGTGCGGAGTAGGGAAGGACCAATTTGAGAAGGTTGAGGAATAAGAGAGGGCAACCTCTCTTTTTCTTTGTCATAAGATGAGAGACAGGAGTCAAGAGTCAGGTGAGGATGGACCTTCATGTGGTACATGACCGTGGAAGTCTGGTATAATCATGGTATGGCCGCTGAGGAGTGTCGTCTCAACGGCGCTTGGGCCGACAGCGATCCTGACTCCCAACGTGTGACCATCATCATAAGGAGGATGAAGCGATGCGTTCCATTGCCCTAGCTAGCAACACCCATTGGGTGGGAGTACTCAACCCCACTTTGCGCGTTTTCGACGTCTTCATGCCCACCGCGCATGGGACAACCTATAACGCCTACTTGGTTCAGGGTGAGAAGACTGCCGTGATCGATACGGTCCATGAGACGTTCACCGATGAGTTCATCGAGAAGATCGGGCAGCATGTTGCTCTCGATAAGATTGACTACCTGGTAGTCAACCACACTGAGTTGGACCATGCCGGCTCCATTGCTCGCTTTCTCGAACTGGCTCCCCAAGCTAAGGTTGTTTCCAGCAGAGCGGCTAACCAGTTCCTCAAAGCGATCCTTAACCGTGACTTCGACTCGATCATTGTCAATGATGGTGATACGTTGGAGTTGGGCGGCAAGACCCTGCGCTTCGTGTTGGCACCCTTCTGGCACTGGCCCGATACCATGTTTACCTACGCTGTGGAAGACAAGATCCTGTTCAGCTGCGATGGTTTCGGCTCCCACTTCTGCGATGAGCGGATGTTCAACGATCGCGTTGATGACTTCTGGTACGACTTCAAGTTCTACTTCGACCATATCATGCGTCCCTTCGCTGATAAGATCCTAGCGGGTGTTGCCAAAGTGAAGCAGCTGGAGCTGAAGGCAATCGCTCCCAGCCATGGCCCGATCCTACGCAGCGACCTGTGGCGCTACGTAGCAGCCTATGAGAACTGGAGTGAAAACGCCCAGTCTCAGGAATGCTCGCTAGCGGTTATCTATGTCTCAGCGTACAGCAATACCAAGAAGATGGCTGAGGCGATTGCGAAGGGCGCCATAGGCACTGGGGCGAAGGTGAAGCTCTTTGATGCCACCGCCTTGGATCTGGCCAGTATCCAGGATGAACTGGAGACCGTCAAGGGCTTGATCTTCGGTTCGCCCACCATCAATGGCGATGCTCTAGCACCCGTCTGGAATGTCATCAATGCCATCCCCCTCTTGGCTAATCGCAACAAGGCTGCGGCGACCTTTGGCTCTTATGGTTGGAGTGGCGAGGCCACCAAACTGATGGACGAGAGGCTAAAGGGGCTGAAGCTGAAGGTGACCATGCCACCCTTTAAGGTAAACTTTGTTCCCACGGCTGAGGATCTGACCCGTGCCGAGGCCTTCGGCGCAGAATTTGCCAGTCAGCTGTGCTAACGTTAGCCAAGGGCCGAAGCTCGAAGTCCAAAGCCCGAAGTGAACGATGGGCAGAGAAAGAGACGACTAGTGTCGTCTCTTTTTTCTGCCCACTTGTAGGGGTTCGAAAGGAATTAACCTTAGAGCGGCGAAATATTAGTGCTTAGAAGAGAAAGAACTGCCGAAAGAAGGTGAATCTGCTGGAAACATCGCTGCAACAACAAACGTCCGCAGCCGGTGAGCAGCTGTCGCTTAAGGCGGCTAGATCGACCATCGTTCAGCTGGCATGGCCTGTTGTGCTGGAACAACTGCTGGTGACCATGTTTGAGATGGTCGATATGATGATGGTCGGTGGGATAGGTCCAGCCGCCATTGCTGCCATCGGCTTGACGAATCAACCCATGCGTTTGGCTCTCGCGAGCTTTCAAGCCCTAAAGGTCGGGACGACCGCGCTGATCGCGCGCTTCATCGGTGCCAGACAGTATGATGAGGCCAATGCAACCCTTCGGCAATCGTTGTTGATTACTGGAGCCATTGGCGTCGTCATGACGGTACTGATGTTCTTCTTTGCCAAACCCCTTGTGCTATTTATGGGGGCCCAGCCCGATGCCCTGCCGTACTCAGTCACCTATATGCGTATCATCTCCCTGGGGCTGGTACCACAGATGCTCGGGATGTGTGTCACGGCGGTGCTGAGGGGGGCGGGCGATACCAAAACCCCGATGCGCTACAATATCATCGCCAACTGCGTAAATGTTGTCGGCAACTATCTGCTGATCATGGGTCACTTTGGCTTCCCGCGCTGGGGGGTCTTTGGCGCCGGTTTTGCCACCACCCTCAGCCGCGTCGTCTCATGTGTGCTTCTGATGAGGATCATCTTCAATGGCAAGGCCATCCTCCATGTCTCGCTCAAGGATCGTTTTTCGCCAAGGTGGGACCTGATCCGGCGCATCGTCAGTATCGGTATCCCAGCCATGGGTGAGCAGTTGGTCATGCGCTTTGGCAACATCCTATTCACCAAGACCGTTGCTGGGCTTGGTACCATCACCTATGCGGCCCATCAGGTTGCCAATAATATTATGAATCTCTCTTTCACTCCTGGCCAGGGCTTCAGCCAGGCAGCTACCTCGCTGGTGGGGCGCAGTCTTGGGGAGAAGCGTCCCGAGTGGGCTGAACGGTACGGCTGGCAGACGCGCTATATCGGAACGATCGTCGCTGGCAGCATGGCTGCGCTCTTCTTCCTCTTTGGGCCTAATATCGCTGGCTTCTACACCAGTGACACTGGGGTCATCTCCCAGGCGGCCCTGGCGCTAAAGATCATCGCCATCGCCCAGTTCTCGCAATCCACGCAGGTCATCCTAGCTGGCGCTCTCCGTGGCGCGGGTGACACCCGTTGGCCGCTAATCTCGACCATGATCGGTGTGGCAGGGGTGCGTGTCGTACTCGCCATGCTGTTCGTGAATGTCTTCCACTTTGGCCTGCTCGGTGCTTGGCTGGCCATGGCTATCGACCAGATCTCGCGTTCGATTATTATCGTACAGCGCTACAAGACGGGCCGCTGGAAAACACAGCGTGTTTAGCTGACGGCCGAAGGTCGTCAGAGCCCAACGGCCTAAGCTTCAAAGGCCAAAGACGAGTAAACATCGAAAAAAGGACACCGCTTCCGCAGTGTCCTTTTTCTTGTCTACCAGAATGCTAACGCGCATAGAATCGCAGAGGAACAAATGTCGGCCGATGATGAGCTTTGGCATGGTTCCCACTTTGGGCTTTGGGCTTTGGCCTTTGGGCTCTCCGAAAGGAGGCAAGATGCATGTCGCTCATCTGGTCGACCTCACTGCTGACGGCCGGATCGCTAATAGGACGAGGCTACGGCTTCTTCCTACGTATCATATTGGCCAGGATGCTGGGGGCAGAGGGGATGGGGGCTTATCAGATGGTCCTCACCTTTTTCATGGCTGTCTCAGGGCCGTTTGCATCGGCTATACCGGTTACCGTCGCCAGGGTCGTCGCTTCCCATCGGGCCGAGGGGATTGATCGTCGTCGTCTGTTGACGACCGCCGTTGGTCTCAGCGCCCTTGGTTGCACATTGGCGGTGGGGACGCTCCTGGCTGTGCACCAATTTTATCCTGTCGCGCTTTTGGCTCAGATCGAGCGGGTTACACCATGGTTCTGGCTGATACCTGCCATGATTCTTACCTTGGTCTCGCAGGCAGCACGCGGCTACTATCTTGGCGTGAACCGCGTGCTGCCGATGGTGA
>CAYOCI010000072.1:0-20883 GCA_964402415.1 uncultured Clostridia bacterium | reverse complement strand
AAGCGCCCGCTCGCACTGTGTGGCCATGGGGATCGGACAGTCGGGCGACGAATCGGAGTGAAGATGATAATCGACTAGCATGGTCATGAGTACGTTCCTTTCTTGCCCTCTTTGCCCACGCCCCAAGGCATGGGCAGATTGGTCTGTCTGACCCTGCCACCTAATACCCACTTTGGCCTTTGGCCTTTGGGCTTGGGCCTGTTTCGCGACCCATTGTCAGCCAGACGCCGACGATGATCAGGCAGCCCCCGGCCACCATCGCCCAGGAGAGCCGCTCGCCCAAGAACCCCACCGACCACACGGTGGCAAAGACCGGCACGAGGAAGAAGGCCGCGGCCGCCTGCGACGCCTGAGTTCGCTTGAGCAGGTTGAAGTAAGCCACCACCGCCAGAGAGGTGGGGACGGTACTGAGGTAGAATAGGTTCATCCATAGGCCCATTGAGAGTGAGCCCCAGGCCATGGCGCCGTCGCTGATGACGGCGGCCGTCAACAACATCGCCGCCCCGATGATTGTCGACCAGGTAACGACGAGAAGAGGGTCGTTCTGCTCAAGGCTGCGCTTGGACATAACGGTATAGATTGAGTAGCTAACCGCCGAAGCAATGGCTAAGAGGTTGCCCTGCGACTGCCAGTCCATTACTAGCTTACCATTGGTGGTTACAAGATAGATCCCTGCCAGCGCCACTGCCAGTCCGGCGCTTTTACGTCCAGTTAGGGCTTCGCCTAAGAATAGTGCTGAGAGCAACATGGAGAAGATAGGACCGCTAGCGCCAAGAAGGCTGGTGCTGGTGGCAGCAGCCAACCGGAGGCCCATGTTTT
Source organism: uncultured Clostridia bacterium (assembly GCA_964402415.1). Lineage (GTDB taxonomy): Bacteria > Bacillota > JAAYKD01 > JAAYKD01 > CAYOCI01 > CAYOCI01. The sequence goes on along the minus strand of CAYOCI010000072.1, from coordinate 20,064 downwards.
GCAGGAGATTATTAAGAAAGATACCTGTGATGCCCAGCAACAGGTAATCCAGCCACTGCTGGCGCAGAGAGCGCCAGACCGTTGACCAAGTCATCTGCCAACACGCGTAGACGAGCAGGCATAGGCCACCAACAAGAAAGCGAACCGCTGCCATGGTCGCAGCTGGCATTACGTTCAGCAGTAGCTTACTTAAGGGAAAGACCGTTGACCAGATCAGCATGGGGGTCAGCAGTAGTGCGGTCGTGGATGAAGCGGTCTGCTCGCGCTTCTGAGTGACGGAAGGTATACTCATCTGCATCTCCTTTAGGTAGTGCTCGCTGAAGTCGTGAAGCTGTAGAATTCCACTGGCAACCCCTGTCTCCCTCCTGCAAACGCGAAAATCCCAGGTTTCGACCTGGGACTTCGGGGAGCGGTCTGACTACATGACTGCTAATAGCGGGCGAAGGTCTGGATATCACCATAGAGTTGTATGGCGTAACGTATGAAGATCACCGCTAGAAGAACGGCGATGATCATCTGCAAGCCCTTTGCCTCGCTTTCCATCTTCAACTGCTGGAGTATCCAGCTGGCCGTTCCACCAAAAAAGGCAATGGCAAAAGCAACCAGGACCTGAGATAGCTCAAAGGACATACCATCACCCCTAAAGTCAGTCTCCTGCTCGCCGAGCCTTATTCCTGTTGTATGCACCACGAATCACTCATATGTCCACAAGGAGGGTATCACCATGAGCAAAGCGGTCTTCCTCGATCGCGACGGTGTGATCAACGACAATGCGACCCATGTCAACAAACCAGAAGACCTCAAGCTTTACCCCGAGGCGTGCGGCGCGATCAAACTGCTCAACGATGCGGGCTATCAGGTCTTCGTTGTAACCAATCAGGGCGGAGTCGGCTGTGGCTTCATGACCGAGGACACCTTGAAGAGGGTCCATGACAAGCTTGAGGCCGATTTGGCGCAGTGCGGGGCGCAGCTGACTGAGATCGCGGCCTGCACCCATCACCCTAAAGTGGGCTGTGAGTGCCGCAAGCCTAAGCCCGGGATGATCACGACACTGGCCGAGAAGCACGGGATCGACCTCGTCGGGAGTTGGCTGGTGGGTGATATGGAAACCGACTGCCAAGCAGGAAAGGCAGGAGGGGTGGGTCGAACTATTCTCCTCGGTGACCTTTCGGAATGGGCCGACTTCACCGCATCCAATCTCGCTGAAGCCGTTGCCATCATCCTGGGCGGTGGAGCGGACGATCGACCGACTTCGCCTTGAAGTCTTAGCTAGACGATGTATGGTTTGTGGTTTTTGGGAGGCCGAGCCATGGGGGAACGGGAGCCAGTGGGAGTTGATCTCACTACCATAGAGATCGAGGGCGAGACCGGGCTGGATGTACTGATCGGCGACCGCGCAGCCACGGTCGCCGATCTGCTCAATGCCATGCAGGCCCCGGCTGATGACGCGAGGGTCTTTAAGCCCTATCATCGACAGCGCTACGGGCGCTGCGAAGGCTGTGTCACCAACTGCTGCAAGAGCAACGATATCACTGTTGACCTTGTTGCCGCTGAGGCAATCGCCTCGCACCTAGGGTTAGGGTTGCGCCAGTTCGCTGCCAATTACCTGCGCATCAACGATGACCTGCTCTACCCTGAGCTCCGCAAACGTCCTTGCCCCTTCTTGGTCGCCAACCGGTGCACCGTCTACCACCAGCGTGCGCTGATCTGTCGCCTCTATCTCTGCACCCCCATGACCGACCGCCTGGAGAAGCTTCGCTGTGCCGTTCTGCTGGCGGGCGAGGCGGCCTTGCGGCAGCACTTGGTGGAGCTGGGACTGGCTCCTTCCTCATGGGGCGCTGGCTCGCTACGTGCCCGACTGCGGGCACGCTACGAAGCGGGGGAGTTTGAGCGCCAGCGTTGGCAAGAGGAACAGGAGCAGCTCGACCTGCTCTTAGCGAGGAATCCCTTTGCCGATGGCGCCGGATATGGCCAGGTAAGACTGATCGACTGCTGCACCGATGCGTTGTGGGCGAGGGTGATGCAGCCGTCATCGATAGAGTGGATCTGAGGCAGTACGTCAGTACCCGTCAAGCACAAAGATCCCCTAACTCTAAGGTGAGTTAGGGGATCTTTGTTCATTTGCCGCCAACGGTCACCAATGGCTGAAGTGGATCGGTCTCCATGATCCTCTCCACCTCTTCATAGCCGAGCGGGAAAGCAAAGTTGTAGCGCGCCGGAAGGGCAAACACAAACGCGGTGTTGCGGTTGAGTTCGCGCGGTCCGACTGGAGCTGCCCCAATATGGAATTGGCCCTTCTGCAGATCGTCCCACTGTTTGATTGTGAAGATCAGGATCGGGATATCTTGGCGAGGAACCTCAGCGCTCCACTGCGGATGACGAATGGAGAGCATGGCGCCCGTTTCGATAGGGGTCTGCCCTCCCACAGGCAAGCCTTCCCACTTGGTTGCTACGATGGTATAGCCATCCCAGCTTTTAGGTAGTGCAAAGCCAAAACCATATTGGGCATTCCGGTAGAGCACTTTGTCAGTGTCTACATAATCACCCAAAGCAACGCTATCGATCAGCCAACGACCATCGTATCGCTTAACACTGAGGGAGATCGGCCTCTTGGCGGCAGCACCGCCGCTCTGCTTCTCCACGCTGGTAACCTCAATGATCTCTCCCTTGACCTCGTAAGTTTCGGCCGATGCGGCTTGTGTCGACTTTACCTCGATTCGATCTGGCCACGGGCTAGAGGTCAGCCGGCCAAGAGCCTTCTCCGGATCAGCCTGCCACCTGGAGAGCAGAGTGGGAGATAGGTAGCTGCCATACTGTTCCTGCATGCTCGTGATGGCTAACCCTTTGGGCGCCAACAGCGAGACTGACTGGAGCCTACTGCCAAAGTCCGAAACAAGCCTTCCAATGGCGATCTCGTCTTCCACAGAAGGGTGCGGTGGCTTAGTTTCGGGGCTCGTATTGGGGCGTCGCGCCACACAGCCTACCACTGAGAGTCCCAATACCATGACGAATATCAAGGCATACGCTCTCTTCATACCCTACCTCCTAAGGTTCTAGCTCACCCGTATGACGAAGGGAGATGGATCCATGTTCCCAAAGGGCAAGATGATAGAAGGTAAGTGTTCGGGGTCAGGTATCGTTTTTCACGGTTTTGTCCAGGAGCATCTGTAGCTTCTCCTGAAGTAGGCGGTCCTGCCCAAGTTCACGTTCTATGCTCTGCAGCGCTTCGGTCACTCCCGAGGCATGGGCGCACTCCTCTCATTGCGGCAAACTTATATTTGCTCTATCTTTCGCGGTAGATTCGGATTCCTTCCGTGAGGGTGAAGACCGTGAAAAACGTCTGTACGCATTTGAGACCCTCCATCCGGGCTCGATGGAGGGTCTCCTTCTCTTGGGATCTCATCGCTGGCGCAATTGGTCCCGGTAACGCCCCAAGCTGGTTAGGAGTTCCTCCAGCGTATCGCCGCCAAACTTCTCGAGGTAGGCGCTGGCCAGCTCGATGGCAACCACCGCCTCGCCGACCACTGCGGCCGCTGGGACCGCACAGGTATCGGAGCGCTCTCGGCTAGCATCGACCGGTCTGTGGGTCACCATGTCGACCGATGGCAGAGGCCGACGCAGGGTCGCAATCGGCTTCATGGCGGCTCGCAGGACCAGGGGCTGACCAGTGGTCATGCCACCCTCGAGGCCGCCTGCACCATTGGTCAGTCGAAAGTAGCCGCGACCTTGCTCATGATAGATGGGGTCATGAAGCTCGGAGCCGGGGGTGGCGGCGGCCTGACAGCCTGCCCCGATCTCCACCCCTTTGATGGCGGGGATGCTCATCAGCGCCTGAGCCAAACGCCCGTCAAGGCGACGATCCCAGTGGACATGGCTGCCGAGGCCGGGTGGCAGCCCATGGACTATGACCTCGAACACGCCACCAAGGCTATCTCCACGCTCACGAGCAGCATCGATGGCAGCGACCATCGCAGCTTCGGCGGCAGGGTCGGGGCAGCGTACCGGCGATTGCTCCGTGGTCTCCTTAAGGATCTCGATCTTAACGGCCTCTATCGTCGTAGCCTCTACCCCACCGATGGCCGTAACACAACTAAGTACATCCACACCTAATCGCTGCAGAAGCTGCCTGCAGAGCGCGCCCACTGCCACACGGGCCGCGGTCTCACGGGCGCTGGCTCGTTCCAGGACGTTGCGCAGGTCTGCATGGCCGTATTTCAGCGCGCCGCTTAGGTCGGCGTGCCCCGGGCGGGGCGAGGTCATGGCTTCCCCCGCTTCAGGGCCCCAGACGGCCATACGCTCCTGCCAGTTGGCCCAGTCGCGGTTGGCGATGGTCAGGGCGATGGGGCTGCCCAGTGTCACGCCAAAGCGGACTCCAGCGCTAATCTGGATCTGATCACGTTCAATGGCCATGCGGCCACCGCGACCATAGCCCTGCTGCCGCCGCGCCATCTCACGATTCAGAGCTTCAAGGTTTAAATTAACACCCGCTGGGAAGCCCTCCACGATGGCGGTTAGGCAAGGACCATGGGACTCACCCGCGGTTAGGAACCTTAGCATACTTCTCCTCCACTAACATCAATTGCCCGTTGCCCACAGCCCACAGTGGGTCATGCAGAGGGCGCCATGGGCCAGCATCAGCAGTCCTAATGCTGCCGGCTGGATCAAGCGCCCGTACACCAATCGACGGGCGCTGCAACGCACCACTATAACAGAGGCGTGCGCCTACATTTTACTACTGCGGTACCCGCGGGATGGAAGCATTTCCGACTTCTAGAACGCTCCGAGACGTTCGTTAAGAGCAGCGCGCATGACAGTGATCGGGGCGTCCTGCCCAGTCCAGAGGGTGAACGCCTCAGCCCCTTGGTAGAGCAACATGCTCAGACCGCTTTGCACGGCTAAGCCGCTGGCCCTCGCCTGCTTTACCAACGTCGTCTCCACAGGGTGATAGACCAGATCAAAGACTGCCAGTCTCGATGGCATCTCGAGATCGCTGGGCCAAGGGCTGTGGTCCTCTCCCATGCCCACCGAGGTCGCGTTGACCAGCAGGTCAGCATCACGGGTATACGTGGCCAGTTGCTCGCAGCCGATCTCATCAGCTATGCACGGCAGCCCTGGAAACTGTGAGTTAAGCTGCTCAGCCAACTGCTGCGCACGATCCCATGAGCGATTTAGGATAACTAGGCGGCTGACACCGCCATCGAGAAGTGCCCAGGCACACCCCCGAGCCGCACCACCTGCCCCGAGCAAGACCACGGATCTCCCTTTGGGTTCAAAGTGCAGCTCCTCCCTCAAAGCGCGCACGAAGCCCGGAGCATCGGTATTGGTTCCGATCAGTCGACCATCCTGCTTATAGACAGTGTTGATAGCCCCCATGGCCATTGCCTCTGGCGAGAGCTTGTCCACCAGGGCGCAGGCGGCTTCTTTGTGGGGGATGGTGATATTGCAGCCCAGCACGTTCTCCGCCCGCAGAACCCCCATGGTAGAGGATAGATGGGTTGAGGTGCTATCCAGAAGCAGATAGCGCCCCTGTATTCCCAGTGCCTCCAGGGCTCGATTATGCATGGTTGGTGAGAGTGAATGGGCCACCGGATGGCCCAAAAGGAAGATTAACCTCTCCATATATGCTCCTTGACAAGAAGAGTCCACAAGTCCACGAGTCCACATGCCCACAAGCAGAGGGCAAGTGCGGGTGGATGTGAGGTTAGGCCTGCATTAGTTTGGACAGATCATCATAGAACGCTGGGGTTGAGATCCCGACCCACTGCGAGCCGCCAATCTCGGTGGTGCCGCGCGCATGCAGAGCGGCAATGGTCAGCGCCATGGCCACGCGATGGTCGCCCGCGCCATCCACGGTTGCGCCTATTAGCGCTGTCGGACCTTGGATGGACCATCCATCCTCGTTCTCGGTAATCTGTGCACCTAAGGTGCGTAGACCGTCAGCCATGGCGGCGATGCGGTCGCTCTCCTTCACCCGCAGTTCTTGTGCACCGCGGACCTCGGTCACTCCATCAGCCTGGGTAGCCAAGACGGCCACGAGGGGCAGTTCATCGATGGCCAGACTGATCAGGTCACCCTCAACGGTCACGCCGTGTAACGGCTGGTACGAACAGCGGATGTCTGCCACCGGCTCACCGCCCTCGTCACGGGGGTTGAGCAGTTCCACCTTAGCCCCCATCTTGGCCAGGACGGTCAGAAACCCGGTGCGGGTTGGGTTGACCCCGACTCCTTTGAGCAGAATCTGCGACCCTGGTACAGAAACGGCTGCCACGATGAAGAAAGCCGCCGTGGAGAAATCGCCCGGGACCGTCATGGCGAGAGGGCAAAGCTGTGAGGGTGGCTCAAGGGTGATCTCTCGACCATCGATGGCGATCTCAGCTCCCATGCCCCGCAACATCCGCTCGGTGTGATCGCGGGTCGGAGCAGGCTCAATGACGGTCGTTCGTCCAGGTGCGTAGAGCCCTGCCAAGAGCAGCGCCGACTTGACCTGGGCACTGGCGATCCCCATCTCATAGCGGATGCCGTGAAGGTTGCCACCAGCGATGTGCAGAGGCGCGTGACCTCGGTGGTCAGAGCCATCCACGCGCGCACCCATCATTCGGAGCGGTTCGATGACGCGATCCATCGGCCTCTGCCGCAGCGACTCGTCGCCATCGAGAATACTGGCAAAACTCTGGCCCGCCAGTATGCCACTCAGCAGCCTCATGGTGGTACCGGAATTGCCGGCATCCAGAGGGCCGCTGGGCCGATCAAACCCACGCAGACCACGACCCTCGACGACTAGAAGATCATGCTCGTGTTCTGATCTCACACCCATCATGCCAAGGCAGCGCAAAGTGGAACGGCAGTCACCACCTGGGGCAAAGTTGTCAATATGGCTCGTCCCGACTGCGAGCGACGCCAGTAGCGCGGCTCGGTGGCTAATCGACTTATCTCCAGGCACAGACAGCTCGCCGCGTAGCGGTCTCTGGTGCCAGTTCTCTGGAATACGCATTGTCTCCGCTCCTTTTGTCGCGAGTCCAAAGGCCAAAGCCCAAAGGCCACAGCGAGTGACCATTGGACAACCGAAGGGCATGGCACCCAGGAGCCTAGTCAGTCTCTCGTCTCCCACCGGCCATATTCCCACTATGGGCTTTGGGCTTTGGCCTTTGGCCTTGGGGCTGTCTTATAGTCTTCCACCCCTTACGAAAAACTCCTGCCATTTGCCACTTGACGGGGCTAAGGAACGAACCTATAATGTGATCAAAGCTTTAACGCGATGAAGGGAACGAGTACCAGAGTTAGGAAGGGTTCAGAGAGCGTGGCCTTGGGTGTGAGCCGCGTCCCAACCGCTTTGCGAATGGATCCCCGAGCAGCCAGCCGAAAGCCTTTGGCGAGTAGGTGCGGACGGATTGGCGACCGTTACCATCGCCCACCGATCACCCGAGGATTCTATCTTTGGACGTCGGTTCGAGGGGTAGATGTCGTCTGTACATTACCCGAATTTGGGTGGCACCACGGCCTTTGCGCTCGTCCCTTCGTTGGGACGGGCGTTTTTTGCGTTTGTGGTGCTTTATTGTAGCTTTCAAATGCGTTGGCCTTTGGCCTTGCGAAGCATGGGGGGATGGCAATGACTGAGCCTGGTTGGTGGCGATGGTGTATCTCTCGTCTGCACGTTCAAATTTACAACAAAGAAGGAGTGTATCATCATGAAGAAGCTTCAACTAACCCTAGGCGCATTGCTCATCTCTTCCTTGGTCTTCACCGGCTGTACTGGTAAAGCAGCTAGTAGTGGCGTCACCACGATCAAAATCGCGGCTGCGGGCCCAATCACTGGCCAATATGCCAAGATCGGCATGGATGGTCTCAACGCTGTCAGGTTCGCCGTCGATGAGTTCAACGCATCCGGTGTTCTCAAAGACCTCAAAGTGGAAGTGGTTCCGGCTGATGACGAGGGCGACCCGTCCAAAGGCCTAACCGTTGCCGACCGCCTGGCGCAGGACCGTGGTGTGGTCGCAGTTGTCGGCCCGATGAACAGCAGTGTGGTTAACTCCGTTCTAACCACCTATGAGCGGGCCGGGCTGCCGATGATCAGCCAGTCAGCTACCACCTCGGACTTAAATGACCAGGGCTACAAGGTGTTCTTCAGGGTTTGCCCTCGTGATGATGCCCAAGGCCCTGCCGCGGCCAGCTTCATCACCCAAGATCTGAAAGCCAAAAGCGTCGTCATCATCGACGATAAGAGCACGTATGGCCAGGGACTGGCGGTGCAGGTCGAGGAAGGGCTGAAGGCTGCTGGGATCGTGACCACGCGAGTCCAGATCACCCAGGCTGATCGCGACTTCGCTCCGCTGGTAACGGTGCTCAAGAAACAGCAGCCCGATCTCGCTTATCTGGCCGTGTCGGCCCCTGCGCAGGCGGCCGCGATCGTCAAGCAAGCTCGAAGCCAGGGCTTCGCCGCTGAGTTCATGGGGGGCGAGGCCATCCGTGAGCCTGAGGAGTTCGTTAAGGCGGCTGAAGGCATGGCCGAGGGTATCTATCTGACCTCCATTAGCCCCAACTTGGAGAGCACACCACAAGGGAGCCAGTTCCTCAAGTCATATGTTGCCAAGCACGGCGCTACCAGCATGTTCACCGGACAGAGCTACGAAGCAGCGAAGGTACTGCTTGACGCGATCAAAAAGGCAGCGTCCTCGGGCAAGGTAGATCGTGAGAGCGTGCTTAAGTCACTGCAGGGGACCAAAGACTATCAGGGGGTCTTGGGCTTCCCCATCACCTTCAATGCCAAAGGTGATCTTGCTGGAGCAGGGATCTATGTGGAGAGAGTGACCAAGGGTGCATTCGCTGAGGTCAAGGTTATCAAATAAGCCGGAGGGACTGATCATGATCCTCGAGCAACTCATTAATGGTCTCTCGCTGGGCAGCGTCTACGGTCTGATCGCCTTGGGGTATTCGCTGGTCTACGGGATAATGGGGATTCTTAACTTCGCCCATGGCGATATCTTCATGGTCGGTGCCATGGTCGGTTGGGTGATCTGCACTCGGTTGAGCGGTGATCTTCCATCATCCCTGGTACTGCTCGTGTCAATGGGTGGAGCAGCTGTCGTGACCGGTCTGATCGGCTGGGCGACCGAGCGATTTGCCTATCGACCGGTGCAACAAGGCAGTCGCCTTGCCCCTCTACTAACCGCACTCAGTGTCTCGATTCTGTTACAGAACGCGGTGCTCTTGACGCTGGGGGCTCGTTCACTGGTATACCCCAGCCAGGCCATCTTAAGTGGATGGCCGACTCTCACCGTGACTGGTGCCGTGCTCTCCCCTTCCCGACAGATGATGATGGTCTGTGCCGTTGTGCTCCTGGTTGCGCTGGACTACTTTACACAACGAACCACCTTGGGCACGGCACTGCGAGCAGTCGCCCAGGACCGTCAAGCGGCAGCACTGATGGGCATTAATGTTCAGCGAGTCATCAGTCTAGTCTTCATCATCGGCTCCAGTTTGGCTGGGATCGCCGGAGTGTTGGTTGGGCTGTACTATGGGCAGGCAGACTTCTATATGGGTTACACCGCTGGAATGAAGGCCTTTACCGCCGCGGTCTTGGGCGGCATCGGACAGATGCGTGGAGCCGCCCTAGGTGGGTTGCTGCTGGGGGTGGTGGAGAGCATGTCGGTGCTGGTGCTCCCCCCCATCTACCGCGATATCATTACCTTCGCTGTGCTGATCGTGATTTTGTTGGTCAGGCCGAATGGCCTGTTGGGTCGAGCTAGCGAGTCCAAAGCCTAGGCTCTGGATCGTAGCTCGACCCAGCCCCAAGCCCAAAGGCCAAAGCCCAAAGTGAGACTAGAGACGATGTTACGGTATGGCAGGACGCCTTTTTGGCCGTCGTTAGCCGCCACTACCACACGAGCGGTTCGGAGTTGGAGCTCACGATACCCCGCAAACCCAATCACTTTGGCCTTTGGCCTTTGGACTCCCGAAAGGAGGTGTTCCCATGCGTCGGTATCTGCCCGGTGTGGTCGCGGTGTTGGCCGCGCTCGCGATCCCACTGCTTGTGGACCAACCGTATCTGTTGCGTTTGTGCACGACCATTGCACTCTACACGGCCCTTGGTCTTGGGCTGACGATCACCGTCGGTTTTCACGGACTGCTGGACATGGGCTACGTTGCCTTCTTTGGCCTTGGGGCGTATGGCTATGCCCTACTGGCTTCACCGAAGTTCGGCCTGCACCTTTCGTTCTGGATCGTTCTCCCCCTGGCTGCCATGGCGGCAGCTTTCGTGGCGCTGGCGGTGGCATATCCGACTAGGCGCCTGAGCGGCGATTACCTCGCCATAGTCACCCTGTCGGGAGCAGAGATTGTGCGCCTGCTGCTCACCAACTTGGACGCGGTCACCAACGGACCCAATGGCTTGCTCCATCTCGACCCCGTCCGGTTCGCCGGCCAGGCATTCTGGGAAGCTCGCGACCTCGCTCTGCTCACAACAGTGATCGCCATGGCTACTTGGCTGCTGGTCAGCCGCTTGCGCTCAAGCCAGATCGGCCGTCGGTGGGCTGCTGTCAGAGATGACGCCGTCGCCGCTTCATCCCTCGGGCTCAGCCCGGTTCGCTCGCGTCTGGGTGCCTTTGCCATAGGTGCATCCGTTGCCGCCATCTCAGGCGTGGTCTTCGCGACCTGGCAGGGGGCTGTCTTCCCTGATCGGTTCTCCATGGGTGAACTGGTTAACCTCTTCTGTATCGTGATCTTAGGGGGATTAGGCAATCCATCTGGAGTCCCCTTGGGGGCTACGCTCTTGGTCCTGATCCCCGAACTCCTACGCCAGTTTGCTGTCTATCGCATGCTCATCTACGCCGTGCTCTTGATCGCTCTGATCCGCATTCGCCCTCAAGGCCTATGGGCAGCCCCCCTGTCCACCAGGCGAGTCCGCAGTCCCGAGCCCCTGGCCCCGATTATGAACATGCCCACAGCCGACAGCCCAGAACCCTCAGTAGGGTTATCCGTCACGAAGAACGATCCCGTTGGTAATGCCAGTGACCCATCAACCGCCCCTGGTCCTCTGCTGGCCGTGGAGAGCGTCAGTCGACGGTTTGGTGGCTTGCAGGCGCTGAAAGACGTGAGCTTCACCGTCCACAGCGCTAAGATCGTTAGCCTGATCGGCCCCAATGGTGCTGGCAAGACCACCCTGCTAAACGTCATGAGTGGACTGACCAGACCGGACAGTGGTGAGATACGACTTGGTGAAGTTGCACTGATTGGCAAGACTCCGGAGTTGATCAGTCGCCAGGGATTGGCCAGGACCTTTCAGCACATCCGTCTCTTCCCAGGTCTCGACCTGATCGATAATCTCGTGGTCGGCACCCCGGAGGATCAGGAAACACTCAACCGCGCCTTCGCTCTGCTGCATAAGATCGCCCCAAACCTCGTGACTCAGCTTCATTGCCGTGTTACGGAACTCAGTTATGCTGATCGTCGCCGCGTCGAGATCATCCGAGCATTGATCCGCCGACCGAAACTGTTGATCCTTGATGAACCGGCGGCGGGGATGACGCATTCAGAGATTGGCGAACTGAAGCAGCTCTTGTTGGACCTGCGCTCGGAAGGTCTCGCGATCGTTCTGGTCGAGCATCAGATGGACCTGGTCATGGAGATCTCGGACCAGGTGGTGGTATTGGACCACGGTGAGGTGATCGCCAGAGGGACGCCTGATCTTGTCCGCCAGGACCCTCAGGTGATCGAGGCTTATCTAGGACGGCCGATCGAGAGTACGAGTATCAGTGGTATTCCTGAGACGGGGAAACCACTGTTGCAGATTACCGGTCTACGGGCTGGCTACGGTGACTACGATATCCTGCAAGACCTTAGTCTGACCGTTGCCGCAGGCGAAGCGGTGGTACTCTTGGGTGCCAACGCCGCAGGCAAGACGACGCTGATGAAGGCGCTCTCAGGGACCCTTGAGACCCGCACCGGTCAGGTGGTCTTGGGCGGCGAGAGTATTGTGGCGGCTTCCCCGGCAGAGCGCGTCCACCGAGGGATGGTCCATGTTCCCGAAGGGCGGCGGGTCTTCCCTAAGCTGAGCGTCGAGGAGAATCTCAGGATGGGCGCCTACCTCCACCAGCAGGGCGCCGATGGACGTATGACTGAGGTTTTCACCCTTTTCCCTCGCTTGCAGGAGAGGCGAGGGCAGATGGCTGGGACCCTGAGTGGGGGCGAGCAACAGATGCTGGCCATCGGTCGAGCGTTGATGAGCAAACCATCACTACTACTGCTGGATGAGCCATCCATGGGGCTGGCACCGGGGGTGGTACAGCAGCTTTTTGAGGCGATCGCTGCCATCAACCGTCAGGGTGTCACCATCCTGATGGTCGAACAAAACGCCCGCTTAGCACTGTCAGTTGCCCATCGCGGCTACCTGCTCAGCGGCGGCCGAATCGTTCACGAAGGGACCGCCGCAGAACTGCTGGCTGACGAGGCGGTGAGGAAGGCGTATTTGAGCGCGTAAAGCCCGAAGCCATCAGGCATCAGCCCTCAGATAGGACGATGGCAGGTGGGCGGTTTGCATGAGTGATTCCACAGACAAAGCGACAAGCAAAGGCCGGATGGTTCTTGGTAGAGCCATCCGGCTAAGGTTCTGCGCGGTCTAAGTATCGGCTGTCACTGTGGCCTCGCGACCCTAGCACCGTCTGATGCCTGATGGCTGATGCCTTCGGCCTTAAGCCTTCACCAACGTCCCCAGATTCAGCAGGTCATATAGCCTCTCACCCTGGGCGATCTTCTCTTTCAACATCTCTTCCTTGGCGGCGATTGCCCCAGCCGCGCTCAGGATCGCCTCCAGCTTCTCCTGGGGAATGACCGCTACACCATCGGCATCACCGACGATCAGGTCGCCGGGCTTCACCACCACTCCACCGCATTGAATGGGAGCATTGATCTCACCCATGCTGGCCTTAACGGGACCTCGTGGTGTGGAACCCTTGGCGTAAACGGGGAAATCCATGGTGGCTAAGGTCTCCTGATCGCGGATCGCCCCATCGATGACCAGACCAGCGATCCCCCTGGCCTGAGCGGCCAGCGACATCAGTTCGCCCCAGAGCGCAACGCTGAGCAGCCCTCCCGCATCGACCACGATCACCTCTCCTGGCTGCGCCTGCGTGACCGCCCAATGCAAGGTCAGATTGTCACCGGGCATGGCCCGTACGGTGAAGGCTCTAGCTACCAGACGGCTCTTCGGGTTCACTGGGTGGAGACCATCTAGGACCCCTGCCCTGCCCATGGCATCGGAAAGATGGCTGACCTGAAGCTTGCTGAGACGTTTCTGTAGCTCGCTAGTCATCATTCTCACTCCTACTTCGTCTTCAGTATGATGGGCGCCGGTAGGCAACAAGGCGTCAAGATCGATCTAGCGCTACGTCAGTGCCTCTGCCACCGCGTTGAGAAACCCCCGCCTGAGCTTGGCGATGGAGCTGGCGGTCTCCTGCCGACCAAAATGGACCCTATTGGTAAGCAGAATGGCGGCCCAATCCCCGCTTGGATCAAACCAGATCCCGGTACCGGTGAAGCCGGTATGCCCGACCGAGCGAGGGCTCATCATATCGGCCAAGGCTGCGGGAGAACTGCCGTTGATGATCCAGCCCCACGCACGGCCGTGCTCGCCATGCTGAGCAAGCGGTCTGAGCGCTCGGCGAACCGTCTCGGGCTGAAAGACGCCATCGGAAGTCGGCCAGAAGAAGGCTCCCACCCATTGGCTGAGATCGTCGATGGTGGAGAACAGCCCAGCATGCCCGCTCACTCCACCTAAGAGGCCCGCGTTGCGGTCGTGGACCGCCCCCCATTGGTGGTGACCCAGATGCGGGCGAAACTCCGTCGCCGCGCAGCACTGCTGCCACGATATAGGCGGGTTATAGCACGTGTGATGCATCCTGAGCGGTCTACACACCCGCTCCGCCAAGAAGCGGTCCAGGGGCTGTCCAGCCGCTGCCTCAGCCACCCAGCCGAGCAGGATGAAGCCTAGATCGCTGTAGACGATCGGCCCTCCGATCGGACCCAAAGAAGTGCTACTGATATCAGCCAAGACGGCCTCTCGCCCACTTAGGCCCAGGTCTGCATAGGCACGCGTCGCGGGCAGCCCAGCGGTATGGCTGAGCAGGTGGTGGATACCGACCCTCTCCCTGCCATCACCGAGGAAACCCGCAACATACTTCCCGACTGGCTCGTTGAGGTCTAGCCTTCCGTCCTGAACAAGCAGCACCACAGCCGAGACGGTTGCGACCACCTTGGTCAGAGATGCCAGATCAAAGATCGTCTCCGTGTTCATGGGGATAACCGGGGCGGTGTGAGCGAGACCGCTGCAGGTCTCCCCTACGACCTCGCCATGCCAGAGCACCCTAGCCACCGCTCCAGGGATCTGCCGTTCGCCAACCAGTGCTTCGATCAAACCATAGGCCGTCTCCAGAGACATATCCTTATGCATGCTGACCGGAGAGTGGTATCGCCTGCACGAAACGGCGGGTGATCTCATGCGGCATGGTGATCGCCCGACCGACGACCACCGCGAATGCTCCTGCCGCAAAGCACTGTGTCACTTGCTCGGGAGCGTTGATCCTACCCTCAGCAATAACAGGGATCGATAGGTCAGCGGCCAATCGCTGGACAAGCTCGATATCCGGCCCCTCCAGCTTGGGCGAGTAGAGGGTATACCCTGAGAGTGTCGTCGCCACCAGATCGGCTCCAGCCGCCGCCGCGGCAACACCCTCTTCATAGGTGGAGATATCCGCCATAACCGGCAGTTGACATTCGCGTTTGATGGCGGCGATCAGGTCGACCAGGGTCCAGCCCTCCGGGCGAGGACGCGCTGTCCCATCAATGGCGATGATATGGCTGCCTGCTTCTGCCACGGCCTTCGCCGCAGCCAGGGTGGGCGTAATATAGACCTCGCTCTCTGGATAAGTGATCTTGTTGATCCCCAGGATTGGCAGGTCAACCACATCCCGGATGGCTGCGATATTGGCCGATCCATTGGCACGAATGCCCACTGCTCCACCAAGTTGCGCCGCCTTCGCCATCTCGCCTAAGAACACGGGCGTATTGAAGGGCTGGTTGGCCCTCGCCTGACAGGAGACAACCAAACCGCCTTGCAGCTGTTGGATGATCTGGTTCATGATCTTGCTCCTCCTTCTCAGATCAGCGTCTTGCATAACTCGCTCTTTCGGAACTTGCATGACGTAGGATTAGGGTGTTGAGGGTTGTGGGACTTTACCATCATGAAGTCAGCAAGTTCCTGAGATAGTTGAGCGCGGGTCAACCGTCTCATTCCATCCGTCTATCTCGAGGCTAGTCCATCTGATAGGACCGGGAAACGGTTGACTCAGACGGTCGACTCCTTGGGGCTGAAGTCAGTCTGTCCACATGCCTGGGCAGCCAGGATGGCCGCACCCACGCGCGGTTCGTAACATGGCTTTGCTACCTCTGCCAAAGGACATGCCTCTGTAAGTGCTGCTGAGAAACCACGGGTTAGCCAATGACCCGAGTTCCACACCCCACCGATGGGAGCCACCCTTAACAAGCCCTGCGGCCATTGAAGCTGCCCTGCCACAGCAATTGCTAGACCTGCTAAGTCATATCCCGCCTGCGTAAGCAGGCGCTGTGCTACGAGGTCACCCTCGGCGGCTGCCTCCCCGACCAGGCGGCAAAGACCAGCGATCTCCTCCACGGGGGTGTGGTTAGCAAACAGGTAACCCGACAAGGCTCGTATCCCACTCAGACCAAAGTGCCTGGTAAACTTGGCGGTCAGGGCCGTCTCTTGACCCCGCCGATCTGCGGCTTTGAGCGCTGCCATCATCCCTTGGCGAGCGATGTCGTAACCCCCGCCTTCGTCGCCCAGCAGGTAGCCGAAGCCCCCTGCCTTGGCGATCTGGCCAGAGTCGTCCTTGCCCAGGGCAATGGAGCCGGTCCCGGCGATGACGATGATACCTGGGCCTCCAGCCATGGCCCCAGCGAGAGCCACGTGCGCATCGTTGACCAGCACGACCTCGTCGGCAGCCACCAGCTCGACCAGCAAGCGTGAGATCAGCTCGCGCTTGCCGGGTATTCCCAGGCCGGTCACACCGAGGCAGATCACCGCTAGTTTCCGTCCAACGCGATCTACCATGGGCTGCAGGCAAGCGGTAAGAGCCCCCCGCATCTTGGGCTCGGCAGCTGGACCAGTCACGTGATTGGAAGGCCCGCCAGTGGTCGCCATCAGCAGTTGGCCTCCAGTATCAAACAAGACCGCTTTGGTGCTGCTGGCTCCCAAGTCCATGCCGACATAGTAGCTCATCCCTGATAGCCCCCCTGGTCGTCGGGCCATTCGATCCGCCGTTGCTCCAAGTGAGCCGTTTCATGACTGCCAAAGCGTTCTGCTAGATGCAGCGCTAGGTGCACCCCTGATGAGACGCCAGCCGCCGTGATCATCTGACCTTCGTCGACCACACGAGCAGCCACGACCTTGATTGCCGGAAAGCTCGCTTGCAGTTCCTGACGGCGCGCATAGTGGGTGGTGGCGCGTCTGCCATCCAGCACCCCGGCGCGGGCCAGCAGAAAGGCCCCTGTACAGACTGAGGCCAGATACTTGACTTTAGGTGCCTGGTCCCGGATGAAATCGACCAGAGGTGCCAGCAGTTCTTCACTCACCCGCGTTCCTGGTCCCCCTGGCACCAGTAGCAGGTCCATGGATGGACAATCGGCAAAGGTGTAATCGGCCGTCACCCTTAGCCCGCCACGGCAGGTGACATCTTCCCGCATGGCAATGGTGAAGACCTCAAACAGCGGCTGACCTTGATGCACGACCCCGGCCAGAACCTCATACGGTCCGGCAAAATCTAGCACCTCGACCTGATCAAATAGCATGATCCCGATACGCATACGATCACCCCAACATCATTTGAGTCCACAAGCTCACAAGTCCACAGGTCCCCAAGTAGTAAGATATGTACCCGCGCACCAGCTAGTGACACGCTCAGTTAGGGTGATATTCGATATGGATACCTATCCTTCCTGTTAGGATCGAGATCTGGTCGGCCTAGGCTGTTGATGACAAGAATGCCTGCCCCACAAGCGGGGCAGGCATAGAGCACACCGATATCTCCCCACTAGGGACTAGGGACGAGGGACTAGGGACTTCGCTATCAGCTGCCGATAGCTGCTCTCCCCGGCCATCCAGGAGGTCAGTGCCTCGGCGGCCCGGTCGTTATGACACAGGGCTCGGCCTACCAACGGGCCACGGGTCCCGAGGGCCATCGACAGCCACAGGGAGAGGCGTAGCTCGGGAAGCAGGTGATCAGCCCATTCCTGATATAGCTGACTAGCTGGACCGTGCCAACCCTGGTACAGACACCTGGCAGCTGCCGACCCACTGGCCAGAGCCAGGTGGATCCCCTCGCCCGCGAATGGATCGACCAGGCCCGCCGCATCGCCGGCGAGGAGGACTCGCCCCGCTGCCACACGTCGGTGAAAGCCCCCTGCAGGGACAGGATAGCGGACAGGGCGACACGCATCGGCAGCGATCCCCGTCGCGGCGGAGTAGGTACTGATCCACCGTTCGAAGCCCCGGCGCAGCACGTCGCCTAAGATCTGTGCCCCGCCAACTCCGATGTGTACCCCGTCGTCGCGCGGGAAAACCCACCCCCAGGTCGTAGGGATATTGCAGAGAGCTAGGATCGCTTGATCGGCGGCCGATGGCTGTGGTAGTGAGGTCGACCAGGTCATGCCCATCTCCCACCACGACCAGCGCTTACGAATGCCTGCCAGCCGCGCCGTTGGTCCCCCCACCCCATCCGCCCCTATGACCCAGCGACCGTTGAAGCAGCCGCCCTCAGTCGTAACTTCGACGTGGTCTGACCCCCGGCTCAGTTCACGGAGGGGGGATCTGTCCCTGAAGACCACCCCCTTGGCCTCTGCTCGCTTGAGCAGCCACTGGTCGAAGACAGCGCGATCGACCATCACCCCTACATCACGCTTGTCGGCGGTGGAGTGATTGCTGATCCCTTGTACCCATACGCTAATCCCAGTAACGCGTCCACGTACCAGGTCCGCGGGCAGATCAAGGCCCAGCTCTCTCAGGCGCAGCAACGACTTATTGGAAAGGCAACCGGTACAGGTCTTCACTCGAGGAAAACGATTCTGTTCGAGTACTAAGACGTTCAGCCCCTGGTCCGCGGCCGTCAGTGCGGCCGCCGCGCCCGCAGGGCCAGCTCCAATCACGATTAGATCATGCATCGGCAAACAACAATCCCCTTCGCTAATGGTTACCCGTTAGGTTAACCATTAGCGAAGGGGATATCCAATCGGCTCACGATTACTCTTTCACACCAAGGGTCTGACGCGGATCAAGAGCATCACGCAGACCGTCGCCAAGCAGGTTGAAGCCAAGCACGGTAATCATGATCGCGACACCGGGGTAGGTCGTCAGATGCGGGGCCACATACTGATAGGCGCGGCCACCCGAGAGCATCGAGCCCCAGGAAGCAATCGGAGGTTGGGCACCCAAACCCAAGAAGCTCAAGCCCGCTTCGCTGACGATGGCGCCCGCCATCCCCATGGAAGCTTGGACAATGATCGGCGTCAACGAGTTGGGCAACAGGTGTTTGAGGATAATCCGCCAGTCCCTGGCACCCATGGAGCGAGCGCCCTGAACATACTCGGTCTCGCGGAGCGAGAGAAAGGCGCCGCGAACTTGGCGACAATACCCTGTCCAACGGACAAGAGCTAGTGCCAGGGTCACGTTCACCAGGCTCGGACCCAGGACCGCCATCATGGCGATGGCGAGGATGATCCCAGGGAAAGCAAGCACAACATCGGTGATGCGCATGATGATAGTATCAACCCAGCCGCCATAGTATCCCGCCATCGCACCCAAGGTAACGCCGATGACCAGTGAGATGCCGACGGTCATGAAGCCGACCTGAAGCGAGACGCGCGAGCCGTAGATGATGCGGCTGAGAACGTCACGCCCCAGTTCATCCACACCCAGCCGATGCTCAGCACTGGGTGGCTGAATCTTAAGCGAGAGGCTTTGCTCATAGGGATCCATGGGTGCTAGGACCGGTGCCAAGATAGCTACTAAGAAAAGCAGAGTAACGACCACCAGGCCCGCCATTGCTCTGCGATTGGCTTTGAACCGTTTCCACATCAGCTGACCGGGAGTGGACGATGGTCGAGCATCAGCGACTTGGACTTGTGGGTCGGTGTTAAGTTGAGCTTGTGCCATGTTCCCCCTCCTTAGTCAAATTTGATGCGCGGATCAACCAGGGTGTATGAGATGTCGACCAAGATATTCGCAAACACGATCGATGTCGCGAGGACTAATACGACGCCCTGAACCACAGGATAGTCGCGGCGGTTGATGGATTCAACCATCAAGCGACCAACACCAGGTCGGGCAAATACAGTCTCAATGATGGTGGCACCACCGACCAGAAAGCCCAGGCGGGTGCCGAGCACGGTGATGACTGGGATTAAGGCATTGCGTAGCGCATGACGATAGATAACGACGCGCTCACCTAAGCCCTTGGCCCGGGCGGTACGAATATAGTCCTGTCGGATGACTTCCAGCATGGATGCGCGCATCAGGCGGGCGGTCAGCGCAGCACCGCTGATCCCTACAGCGACAGCGGGCATGACCAGGTGCTTCCACGTCCCACTACCGAAGGCAGGCAACCACTTGAGTTCAACGGCGAAGAACAGGATCATGATCAGACCCAGCCAGAAGTCAGGCATCGAGACACCGATCAGGGCCCCGATCATCCCGAGGTCATCGATCCAGGTGTTCTGCTTCACGGCCGAGATGATGCCAACCGGGATCGCGATCAGGTACGAGATGACAAGTGCCACAAGGCTCAACTCGAGAGTTGCCCCGAGCCGCTGAAAGATCAGATTGGCAACAGGCTGCCGGTAGTTAAACGACATGCCGAAATTACCAACGACTGCCTTGCGAAGAAAATCCACAAATTGCTGCCATAGTGGGTCGTTTAGCCCTAGCGCCTCGCGATACATCTCTAGGTCCGCGGTGGGCATGTTATCACCAAACATCATCGAGACCGGGTCACCCGGTGTCAGATG
>CAYOCI010000071.1:0-20900 GCA_964402415.1 uncultured Clostridia bacterium | reverse complement strand
GAGTGAAATACGCCGACAATAGTCTTGGCCAAGTTCATTCGCCTCCCTTGTGATTTAGTCGGAAACCTTTCTTAGGTTCCCCGAGGCGCGAACTCGTTATGTTGGCAAATCAGACTACGTACCGCGTTATGGTCTAAGATATCATTTTTACAAAAAAGACCTAGGTTGGGCAGCGGCTTTCGCTAGTATGGCCTAACGCGATTGAGGTTGATCAGTATCATGTCCTCGCCAACTTTTCGGACTGAGCTCCACGGCACAACGGTCTGCCGACCGGAGAGATTAACGCCCAGCCAACCGCTGCGTTCCGGAACTATCAGGTTCACTATCCTCCCGCTGGCTGGCTCAATCACTAGGTCACAGTCACCTAAGACACCAAGCCGCTGACCGTTGTGGAGGTTGATAATTTCTTTGTTAGAAATCTCTGATAACAACATCACGCACACCTCCTGCAAAACGCTATGCAGCAGGCGGGATGCTTAGACCTTACGATCCGTACTGCCGAAGCCCCCAGTCCGTTCTCCACCACACTGGTCATCGTCGACAAGGAGAAAACGGGTGAATACCCCCTGGGCGATGGTCTGCCCTTTATGAACATGAACAGACTGCGCCGTGGGATTTAGGATGGCCACGTGAATATGTCCTTCATTGCCCGGATTGTCAGCATAGTCAGCGTCAATCACGCCCACTCCGTTGGCGAGCAACAGTCCCTGCTTGGCGGCGAGACTGCTGCGAATATAGATCAGCAGCACCTCATCTGCTTCCATATAGGCCTTTAGCCCTGTGGGGATCAGCGTCACACAACCGGGGGCGAGCTCCATCTGCTCAGCAGCTGCCAGATCATAACCGGCACTCCGGGCTGTCTTTCTTACTGGCATGGGGATCGAACCTGCAGCATAGCTGCTTATGGTGGCAAATCGTCGGCTCATAGGAGTCCCTCCAGTCTCCGGGCGGCATGTTCTGGTCCGACTGCGACGATAACGGGGTCGTGGCGCAGGAGACCCTGGGCCAAGGCTTGCAGATCGTCGGTATTCACCGCATCGATGCAGGCGATTACCTGCTGTTCATCGAGGACCCGGCCTAAGCACAACTCAGCCTTGCCCATACGATGCATACGGCTGTTGCTGCTCTCCAAGCTCATCTGAAAGCCTATCTTCATCTGCTCTTTGAAACTGGTTAGCTCACAGTCGGAGATCCCGTTACTGACGACCCGGTTAAGCTCCGACCGAATCAGCTCCAACACCTCAGGCCCCTGTTCCGGGGTGGTGCCAGCGTATACAGCAAACATGCCACGATCTTGATAGGCCAGATGGTATGAGTACACAGAGTAAGCCAAGCCTCTCTCTTCGCGGATGCTTTGAAACAATCGCGACGACATGCTGCCGCCGAGACAGTTGCTCAGCAACTGCATGGCGTACATATAATGGTCACCCATGGCTAGCCCCGGCACGCCTAAGCAGAGATGGACTTGTTCAGTCATCTTGGCATGATAGAGAAATGGCGTCCCGTTCCGCGCGGACGTCTCCATCCCCGGCTCTACCGATGAACTAGCGAGGTAGTGCCCAAAGATCGGTTCCAGAGTACGGCTGGCTTCGGCCAGAGTCGTTCTACCCGAGACGGCGAGCACCAGGCGCTCTGGCCGATAGTATTGATCAAGATAGTGACGGAGTTGGTCGCGTTCGAGGGCGCTGACACTCTCCCATGATCCCAAGACTGGCCTGGCGAGAGGATCACTTCCCCAGAAGGCCTTGCTCAGAAGTTCGTGCACGAGCTCTTCGGGCGTATCTTCCACCATTTTGATCTCCTCGCCGACGACGTTTTTCTCCTTGATGATCGCCTGGTCGTCAAACGAGGAGCGAAAGAACATGTCGCCCAGCACTTCTGCCGCCGGGGCAAAAAAGCGTTCCAGGACTCGTGTGTGATAGCACGTCTGCTCCTTACTGGTAAAAGCATTGAGCTGTCCGCCCATGGCATCCATTTCCTGGGCAATTTGCTTGGCCGAGCGCGAGCTAGTCCCTTTGAAGAGCATGTGCTCGATAAAGTGAGAGATACCGCCAAGTTCAGGCTGCTCAAGCCTTGATCCGGCTCCGAGCCATAGGCCCAATGAGATAGACCGAGCCTCAGGCATGGGGTCGACAACCAGCCGAACCCCATTGGCAAAGCGTTCGTGTTGGATCAAGGTGCAACCTCCTCATGATAGAGCCAGCAGCCCGCAGCCCGCAGCCCGCGGTTTAGGATCACTAGTCCAGAACTAATAAGGATGACTATGCAATGTTACCTCTGCCTATTCTCTAGTGCTTAGACATTTTCCTACCATGCGTTCTCCCTTGTTAGGTTTGACTAACCACGCGTCATCTATTTGTCCATCGCGATTGCCGAAACAAAATCGAGCCCTGCAGGGCTCGATTAGTGAATAGTGATCGCAGATAGCCGTTCTTGATGGACTATGGGCTACGGTCTGTGGGCTGCTGCGCCTACTCCTTCAGCCCCATGATGCTGAAGCCGACTCGGGAACTGTCGGCCCATCCGCGGATGATGATCGGGCTTCCGCGATTGTTCATGAATTTCAGATCCAGATAGTCGTACGCCACCGTGGCATCTCTGCCCTCAGGAACATATCTTACGGGCTTGCTGTGGCGATATCGCTCGATGACTTTGAGCTTGGCAGCTAACACCGCATTGTAGAGCGTGGACGAGACCTGACAGACTCCCCCTCCGGCTCCAGGGACCAGTTGCCCGCCCTCAATGACCGGTGCGTTCCGATAACCGAGCTCGATCGTCCGCGGTCCGACAACCTGATTGAACGAGAAGACATCCCCCGGCATCAGCAAGACGTAGTTGCATATGGAAGTCGCTAACTGAACGTTATGGGCGCGATTAGGATTGCCATACATGTAGCTTCGATAGCTGCCGATGGTATGGGTCAAGGACTTGATCTTGGCAGCGGTTAGGTCCGGTTCGAGGGCGATACGGATCGGGACCACCAGGGCGCCCTGTTCAGCACCCATGATTCTCTCTACGGTTCCGTTAATATCAATGGCTACGCCTGGCTGTTCGGCGATTATCTCACCTGTCCGTTTGAGAAGCTTGGCGTTCTGTGGTAATCGGTCCTCCTGGCGTGCCAACTGTTCGAGAGCAGTTCTAACCTCGACGGGAAGTCTTCGCCCGACTGAGATAGTCTGCCCATCCAGTCCAATGAGACAGATACCCGGGCGAGTTCCATATCGATAGCGCTGGTAGAGAGTCCGAATGGGGGTGTTGACAAGAGCATAGGCGGCTACCACCACAGCCAAGGCCACTATCCCCCATGGCAGCTTGCGGTGATCCCTCACCCCTATCCCCCCGTTCCGTTAGTCTTGGGACTTGCAGATCGCCTCGCGTCTTTTGGGAGATTGCCCATTTCTGACGCGACACAGTGTCTGAGCGCTGGTATCATCGCCTCTCATCGATGAGCTGAGAGACGGTCACAAAGCGAAACCCGTCGGCGGTGAGCGTCGATAGGATCAGGTCCAACCCCTGCGCTGTCTGTTCGGTGGGATGAGCAAGCACGATCGCCCCAGAGACAGCACTCCTAAGCACACGATCTGCGATCTTCTGCACGCCTGGGCGCGTCCAATCGGCGGTGTCAACGTGAACCATGGCAACACGGTACTCCAGCTCTCTCGCTGCCTGAACCACGAGGTCATTGATCTCTAGGTAGGGAGGGCTGAATAACCGAGGAGCCTGACCAGTGGCATTGCGTATCGCCCGATCAGTGTCCTTGATCTCATTGATGATGGCATCTTTGGAGAGACGCTTCATATGGGGATCCGAATAACCATGGTTGGCCGCCTCGTGTCCTGCTTGCGTGATCTTTTTCGCAGTATCGGGGAAGGCATCAACCCACCTACCTACGAAGAAAAAGGTGGCAGGTGTGCCATACTTGCTGAGCACCCGCAGGATGTCGTCGACGTTCTCGTTGCCCCAGGCCACGTTGATGGCCAGGGCCATCTCCTTGCGCGCGGGATTTCCCCGATAGATGACTCGATCGGGGAAACAATCCACTGTGATCGGCGGAGCACTCTCTTTCACAACATAGGACAGCTTAGTGTTTCGTCGAGCGCCAAGAGCCAGCTCCACAGTCTTGTCGACATCGACCATCCGGCCGTAGCGCCCAGGGATAACCCCCTGCACATCAAGTCGTGCAACTTCATCAGCCTGGGCGTTGACCGGCTCCACAGCATAGAGGAGATTCTCATCCAGCAACCACTCACGGAGCTCCTCCGAGAGCATGCCGGAGATATCCCGACCTTCCAGGACAACGCCAGGCCTAACGCCGTGTGTGAGGCGTTTCATGTCCACGGGTAGGGGCAACCGCTCTGTCAGAGTCAGAGTGAACACAACCGCTACCATGATGATGGCCACCAACCATACCAACTTCTTGCCCATGGTCTCACCTCCCCTTTAGCACGGGCTTGTTCGGAGAGATAAGGTCCGAGACCGTATGGAAGGTGTAACCTTCTTCTTTAAGAGTAACGATGGCCTGTTGGAGCGCTTTCGCCGCTCCAGCCGCGCTGGTGTGCAGCAGAACGATTGCTCCGGGTTCAGCACCTTTGACGATGGTCTGGGCAATGGTATCGGCATCTTTGGTCTGCCAATCCTTGGCATCCAGCGACCACAGAACGGTGCGGTAGCCGAGAGCCTTGGCCAGAGGACCGATACGGCTGTCTTCCTCGCCATACGGAGGACGGAAGAGGGTGGCGCGCTTACCCATAACCAGTTCCAGCTGCTGGTGGCAGTTCTGAAACTCCTCTTGAGCACGCTTTTCAGCGAGCGCACGTAGGTGCAGGTAGTTCTGGGTAGCATTGCCAACTTCATGTCCCTCGGAGAGGATGCTCTTTAGGGCATCCGAGTTGCGCTGCGCCCACCAGCCTGCCACAAAGAAGGTCGCTGGGACCTGTTCTGCCTTGAGCGCCTTGATAATCTCCGGACTATGGTCAGTTCCCCATACGGTATCAAAGGTCAGGGCAATGGCCTTGTCCGGGCGGCTGGCACGGTAGATAGGGGTTTCCTGAATTCGCGACCAGACATAGCGGTCAACGGTGGGGATCCCCTGCATCACCTGAGCTAGGGCGATCAGTACAAAAGCGAGCATCAGCGCCTGCCACAGAGGCCTGAACCGTCGCAGATCCCATATCATTAGCTGCCCACCTCATTTCGTGCTCCTTTCTATCACCTTATGCTCATGGTGAGATGGGTATAACGGAAAGTCAGTCCCTGGTCCCTAGTCCCTAGTGAGGACCAGAAACCGACCGAACGGGGAAGCTCCCTGGATGTGGCGTGTCCGATCGACCACGAAAAAACAACCCCACCGATTGCCCGGTGGGGTCACTCAACTTATTCGGGATTCTTGCGACCAGGGACTAGGGACTCGTACTTACCGCTCCCCGCCCTTACTCTCCTGCTGACTTTTAAGCACTTCCTTGCGCGACAAGTTGATGCGCCCCTGCTTATCGATCTCAGTCACCTTGACGAGGATCTCATCGCCAATCGCGACCACGTCTTCGGTCTTGACCACTCGATCAACGTCCAGTTGGGAGATGTGGACCAGGCCTTCTTTGCCCGGAGCGACCTCAACAAAGGCACCGTACTTCTCCACACGGGTAACCTTGCCCATGTAGACGGCCCCGACATCCACACTCTTCGTGATGGTCTCGATCATCTTAAGGGCTCGTTGACCCTGGACGGCGTCGGTAGCAGCGATATAGATCTTGCCATCTGGCTCGACATCGATCTTGACACCGGTCTCCGCGATGATCTTCTGGATCACCTTGCCGCCTGGGCCGATGACATCGCGGATCTTGTCCACCTCGATCTGGAGCGAGAAGATACGGGGGGCGAATGGCGAGAGATCAGCCCGAGGCTTGTCGATGACGGCCAGCATTTTGTTCAGGATGAACATGCGACCTTCACGGGCCTGCGAGAGCGCCTTTTCGAAGATATCCATGGACAAACCGCGGATCTTGATATCCATTTGCAGGGCATTGATGCCCTTGGCGGTACCTGCTACCTTGAAGTCCATGTCTCCCAGAGCATCTTCCATCCCCTGAATATCGGTTAGGACTGCCACCTTGTCGGTACCCTTTACCAGCCCCATGGCAACCCCTGCCACCGGCGCTTTGATCGGGACCCCAGCATCCATAAGCGACAAGGTGCTGCCGCAGACACTGGCCATGGATGACGATCCATTGGACTCCAGGATCTCCGAGACCAAACGAATGGTATAGGGAAACTCTTCCTCGGAGGGAATCATCGGTTCAAGAGCCCGCTCTGCCAGAGCGCCATGCCCGATATCGCGGCGGCCAGGCCCACGCATGGGACGCGTCTCGCCGACGCTGAAGGGGGGGAAGTTATAATGATGCATGTAGCGCTTCGACTCTTCGTCCGTCAACCCGTCGAGCATTTGTACATCCCCCATGGCTCCGAGGGTCGCAATTGTTAAGGCCTGGGTCTGTCCGCGGGTAAACAGGGCGGACCCATGGGTGCGATTGAACAGCCCTACCTCAACAGTAATCGGACGAATCTCAGTGAGGCCACGCCCGTCAGGACGTACACCTTCTTCGAGGATCAAGCGGCGGACATTCTCTTTGACAATGCGATGGAGAACCTCACCGATCATCTTCTGCTGATCAGGGTAAGCTTCAGCTAGGGCGGCTTGCACTTCCTGCTTCACTTCACTGATCGCGGCTTCCCGCGCCAGCTTCTCCTCGGTCTGAATGGCGGCCACTAGCTTGTCCGTGGCTCTCTCGCGCACAGCCTCATTTATCTCTTCAGGTACATCAAAGATCGTCACCTGGCGCTTGGCTTTGCCGCACTTAGCAACGAGCTCATCCTGGAGGGCAATGACTTTCTTGATCGCCTCATGGCCAAAGGCCAAGGCTCCCAGCATTACGTCCTCGGGGATCTCTTCGGCACCGGCCTCGACCATGTTAATCGCGTCGCGTGTACCAGCGATGACCAGGTGCAGAGAACTCCGATCCGCTTGTTCACAGGTAGGATTAAGCACATACTCGCCGTCCACATAGCCAACGACAACGCCACCGACCGGGCCCATAAAGGGAACGTCGGAGATGGACAGCGCCGCTGATGCACCGATAATCCCGAGAATCTCCGGGGCATTGTCCTGTTCAACGCTGAGCACAGTGATCACGACCTGAACATCGTTGCGAAACCCTTCGGCAAATAACGGACGGATAGAACGGTCGGTCAAACGCCCGGAGAGGATGGCCTTCTCCGAGGGCCTGCCTTCACGCTTGGCCCAGCTACCTGGGATCTTGCCAACAGCATAGAGACGTTCTTCATAATCCACGGTTAGGGGAAAGAAATCAATCCCTTGTCGGGGCTCTTGAGAGCCTGTCGCTGCTACCAGCACAGACGTGTCGCCGTAGCGAACCAATACTGATCCGCCGGCTTGTTTGGCCATTCTGCCGCTCTCAAGCGAAAGCGTGCGCCCGGCCAGTTCCATTTGGACTACTTCAACCATTCAGTGTAACCTCCTGTTCGTACACTCATCGTGCTTCCCTATCATTGTTATCTTTATGACGGCTATTATTTCCTCATCGAGATCAGATTTACCTCCTTTTTGATGAAAATCGGCTCCTTTAGTCAAAAACCGCCGGACAACGCCCGCCATATGTACCGCGACTCGCCCCAGAAGGTGGCATGCGACCTCGGAGACGCAAAAAAAGAGCGGCAATTAGCCGCTCTCTCTTACTTACGGATCTGAAGCTTCTCAATGATGGTGCGGTAACGTTCGACATCAATCTTCTTCAGATAATTGAGAAGACCTCTGCGTTGACCGATCATCAGGAACAGGCCACGACGGGAGTGATGATCCTTACGGTGGATCTTCAGATGCTCGGTGAGCTGGCCGATCCGCTCGCTCAAGATGGCGATCTGAACTTCCGGTGAACCAGTATCCCCGTCATGGGTCTGGAACTTGGTGATAATCTCTTGTTTGCGATCCTTTAGCAGCATGCTGTCATCTCCTATTCTTCTTGATCCCCATGAAGCCAAGTCAGACGTTGGAGAAACGTCAAACCTAGCCTCAGGTTTTGGGGCTTACCCCGCCCATATCCCCTCAGTAGGTGGATCTGAGCACTGCATCATTGTAGCACAGTATCAGAGTGAGAGCAAGGCTCAACAGCCATCAGCCCGGAGCCATCAGGCCGAAGTGGGCATGCTCTCGATCGTGTTCGCTATCACCCTAGTCTGATGCCTGATGGCTGATGGCTGATGGTTCCCTCAGTATCTCTCGACACCGCTCACAGTCACGTGCGATCTGCTCCCTGAGCTCAGCCGCACTGGAGAAACGCTGTTCAGGGCGGATAAAGTCGACAAACTCGACCACCATCTCGTGATCGTAAAGGTGCTCATTCAGGTCAAGGCAGTGCACCTCCACCGTTGGCGCTTGACCCGCGAAAGTCGGTTTCATGCCTACATTGGTAATACCATGCACAACACTTCCACCAACGGACTGAAGTGTAGCATAGACACCGTAGCGCGGTAGAAGCAGGCGCGGATCCACCGCTACGTTGGCGGTGGGAAAGCCGATGCTGCGCCCGCGGGCTTCGCCGTGTACCACTGGACCAGACAGAGAGAACCGTCTGCCCAAGAACCGTGCCGCCTTTCGAACATTCCCATCGGACAACAGCGCCCGGATAGACGTACTGGAGACCACCTGACCGTCGATGCTGACAGGATCGACGACAATGGTCTCAAAGCCAAGATCCTGACCGAGACGGATAAGGTCAGCGGGCTGACCTTGCCCCATCTTGCCGAATGAGTAGTCATATCCAACCACTACAGCGCGTACGCCGCAGCCCTCGGTCAGTATCCTAGCGGCAAACTCATCGGGGCTTAAGCGGCTGAACTCCTCGGTAAAGGCAGCGATGATGAGCTCATCGACGCCATATTGCTCCAGCAGCACGGCCCGCTGCTCGGGCAAGGTGAGGAGCCGCGGTGCGCGGTCAGGAAAGAGAAGCTCGATCGGGTGAGGATCGAAGACCATGAGGCTGCTAACCCAGTCCTTGGCATTGGCCCGCTCCACAACGCGGTGTACCAACTCCTGGTGGGCCAGGTGCAGTCCATCGAAGTTGCCCAGTGCGATTACTCTGCCCCGATCGTGCTTCGCTAGTTGCTCAATTCCTCTAACAATTCGCATTTGATCTCTCCCATTACAGGTATAACCTACCATCCAGCTGATGATTGCCACCCGAGAGACTGGAGGTCGGTCGTGGCGCGATCCGTACAGCAAACGCGGGGCGAACGCTCAAGCAAAAACCTTCTTTGGTTTTAGCCACTGTCCGCACCCTCCCCGGGCCTCACAGATTGCCAAGGCATCGCCTGCCTGGTCGACTGCCAGCACCAAGGTCTGTTCCGGCCAAGGCTGATCCGGGATCGAGATCGTCATGCCGTTTCTTAGCCTCGGGATCTCGTTCTCGGGGATACGGCATTGCGCCATGGTTCTGAGTGCCTTAGCGATCGGTTGGATGGTCTCTTCGACCGTTCCCTGTTCGGCCGCCTCGGCGATCTGCTCCAGTGTTACGGTATCGCTGAGGCCGAAGGAGCCGCTACGAGTGCGCAACAGGTAGGACATCGCGCCACCCACTCCAAGACGCTCGCCGAGATCATGACAGATGGTGCGAACGTAGGTCCCTTTTGAGCATTCGAGCTCAATCACCACCCGACTGCCAAGTCCCAACTGCGCTGGGGCGTCGATCAGTTCGAGCCTGTGAATCTCGACAGCCCGTGGTTGCCGTTCGACCTCGATTCCTTGGCGCGCTAACTCGTAAAGGCGCCTCCCTTGGACCGAGACAGCGGACGTCATGGGTGGCAGCTGACTGATGGACCCTCGAAAGGCATCAAGTTCAGCTTCGAGACGAGTGAGTGACATGGTGAAAGGATCTGCCTGCTTGACCACGCGCCCTGACGTGTCCTGAGTGTCGGTCGCAATCCCCAGCGTCAGCTCTGCGCGGTAAGCCTTGCCCTGTTCTGTCAGGTATTCGGCTACCCGTGTCGCAGGACCGATGCAGATAGGAAGTACTCCAGTAGCATCTGGATCAAGGGTCCCGGTGTGACCTATCCGTCTCTCTTTTAGTGCTCGTCTTAGAAAGCTGACAACATCATGGGATGTCATCTGGCTGGGTTTGAGAACGACAATGACTCCGTTCAGAGTGCCACCGCCCCTCTCAATTGCCTAGCTGCCTCGTCCAATAGCCGCTCTTTCACTGCCGCAATCGTTCCCGGCAGAGTGCAGCCCGCCGCCCGGGCATGGCCGCCTCCGCCAAACCCTTTGGCAAGTGCCGCCACATCGATGGCTTCACTGGAACGGAAGCCGACTTTGACAGATTGGTTCGGAGACTCTTTGAGAAGCATGGCTAGATCCACACCATCGATGTTACGACCTAGATTGATCAGCCCATCCGTCTCATCATCGTCAGCCGCTCCTGGTGTAAGGTCACCCAGTAGGACGGTCAACACAACCACCCTTCCCGAAAGATAAGTCTCCATGCGGTTGAGCACGGTCCCTATCAGGCGTGTGGCGGTGAGGCTGCGGCGATCAAAAACCCTCTGTGCGATGGCACCAACAGGGATCCCATACCCTAACAGCTGGCTCGCGATCAGATGGGTACGCGGGGTCGTGTTATCATAGCGGAACGACCCGGTATCAGTTGTAATGGCTGTATACAAGGCAATGGCGATCTGTTTGTCCATGACAACACCGAGTTGTCCGGTTAGGTCAAAGATCATCTCTCCTACTGCGGCGGCTTTAGGATCAACCCAACTGAGGTCGCCAAAGCCTGGGTTTGAAGCATGATGATCGATATTGATGACCCGTTCGGCACGCGATACCAACTGAAATGCAGGACCCATCCGTTCGAGATCCCCACAATCCAGAGCAACAAGCACTCCGGGTGATGCGATGGAGGTGGGATCCACCCGATCGCTCATCCCGGGGAGCTCTCTATACCTGGCAGGAACTTTGCCGCAGTCGAGGATGGTCACCTCTTTACCCATCTTGCGCAGAATCAAGGCCAGTGCCACCGCCGAGCCGAGGCAGTCACCATCCGGATTCACGTGGTGTGCGAGGCAGAAACGAGGGAAGCGGGACAGGCTCGCTGCCACCGCTTCCATTTCGATCAAGGATGCACTCATAGGTTCGGTCCACCTTTGGACTGATCGGGGTCAACCTCTCTCAAGATGGCGTTGATCTTGGCCCCCCGGGCGATGGACTCGTCCAGCTTGAGCACCACGTCAGGCGTGTAGCGTAGTTGCACACGCCTGCCGATGGCGGAGCGAATCAGCCCCTTGGCGCTCTCCAAGCCCGCCATGGTGTCATTCTTCTGTTGGTCATCGCCGAACACACTGACGAAGATCTTGACGATCCGTAGATCTCCGGATACCTCGACGTCAGTGATACTGGCAAAGCCGATGCGCGGGTCGCGTATCTCCCGTACCAGTAGATCGCTGACTTCCTTTTTGATGGCTTCGGCAATTCGCTCCGCGCGAGGTGCTGCCATGTCTATCACTCCCTTGAGAGAGTCGGTAACTAGCTCCGCTTCACTTCTTCCATGGTGAAGGCTTCGAGACGATCGCCTTCCTTGACATCATTGAACTTCTCAAGCAGAATACCACATTCGTAGCCTGCGACAACCTCACGTACGTCGTCTTTCAAGCGCTTGAGCGAGTCGATCTTGCCTTCAAAGACCACTTTCCCATCACGAACCACGCGCATGGATGAAGAACGCATGATCTTGCCGTCGTTGACGTAGCATCCAGCAATGGTCCCCAATCTTGACACCTTGAACAGCTCGCGGACCTCGGCATGTCCCTGAACAACCTCTTTGAACACGGGTGCCAAGAGCCCTTTCATCGCCGCTTCCACATCCTGAATTGCCTCGTAGATGATGCGGTAAGGGCGAATCTCCACGTTCTGTCCCTCAGCAATCTTCTGCGCATTGGGATCGGGACGGACGTTGAAGCCAATAATGATGGCGTTCGATGTGTAGGCTAGCATCACATCCCCTTCGGAGACTGCCCCGACACCGGCATGCAGAATGTTGACGCGGACTTCCTTATTGCTCAACCGCTCCATGGCCTGACGTACCGCCTCAACCGAGCCCTGTACATCAGCCTTGATGATCAGGTTGAGGTCCTTAACCTCGCCTTCCTGCATCTGGGAGAAGAGATCTTCCAGCGTCACGCGATGACTGCGTTGTTGCTCGTCAATTCTCTTCGTGGTGGTACGAGTCTCAGCCAAGACACGGGCCTCTTTTTCGTCGTCCACGGCGTAGAGACGATCACCAGCAGCTGGTACCGACTCCAACCCGATGACCTCGACAGGTGTGGACGGCGGGGCCTTCTTGATGCGGCGCCCTTTGTCATCGACCATGGCCCTGACTTTGCCATAGGTGTCGCCGACGATGACCACATCGCCCACGTGCAGTGTACCGTTGTGAACGAGAACCGTTGCGACTGGACCTCTACCTTTGTCCAGTTTAGCCTCGACTACGCTACCGTTCGCTTTGCGATTCGGATTGGCCTGCAGTTCTGAGATGTCGGCTACCAGCAGGATGCTTTCAAGGAGGGTATCAATATTCTCTCGCTTTAGCGCGGACACGGGCACCATCACGGTATCCCCGCCCCACTCTTCCGCGATCAGTTCATACTCGGTCAGTTCCTGCTTCACCCGGTCGGGATTGGCATTGGGACGATCGATCTTGTTGATGGCCACAACAATCGGCACCTTCGCCGCTTTCGCATGGTTGATGGCCTCGATGGTCTGTGGCATGACGCCATCGTCTGCGGCTACAACCAGTACCGCGACGTCCGTAACCTGAGCCCCACGGGCACGCATGGCAGTAAACGCCTCATGTCCAGGGGTGTCAAGGAACGTGATCTTGCGATCATTGATCTCGATCATATAGGCGCCAATATGCTGCGTAATGCCCCCTGCCTCGCCGGCGGCCACATTGGTGTGGCGGATGGCGTCGAGCAGTGATGTCTTGCCGTGGTCAACGTGACCCATGACCGTGACGATCGGCGGGCGCGCCTCGAGAGTATCCGGAGCGTCAGGTTCTTGCTCAATGATGGCCTCAGGATTCGGAGCTTCCTTCGGAGCAATCACTGTGCTGCCAAACTCGTTGACCACCAGAGACGCGGTGTCGAAATCGATCTCCTGGTTCATGGTAGCCAAAACACCGAGAGCCATCAGTTTCTTGATGACCGCGCCAACATCGGTCTTGAGCAGGTCGGACAGACCTTTGACGGTCACGGGACCACCAAGTTCAACCTGAGATGGGATCTGAGTATTGGAGCGATCTGGGATTGACGGTCCACGACGACGTCGGTCGCCAGGACGGCGAGCACGACCGACGTTCTCACCATCGCCAGAGATCTGACGTTCCTGATCGCGATAGCGTTCGTCGGAGTATTTGCGGTCCTTCTTAACCTGCTTGGTGGGAGACTGGGTCGGTGCTGGCGCCGGTGCCGGTGAAGCGAAGCCCGGCCTTCCCCCTGCGGGGCGTCCGCCGCCGAACCCACCGGGACGCTGTCCACCGCCATAGCCGCCACCCTGTCCCTGTGGACGCGGAGCGCCATAGCCGCCACCCTGTGGACGCTGGCCACCATAGCCGCCACCCTGTCCCTGCGGACGCGGAGCGCCATAGCCGCCACCCTGCGGACGCGGAGCGCCATAGCCGCCACCCGGCTGTCCCTGCGGACGCGGGGCACCATAACCACCACCCGGCTGTCCTTGTGGACGCGGGGCGCCATAGCCTCCACTCGGCTGTCCCTGCGGACGCGGGGCACCATAACCACCACCCGGCTGTCCCTGCGGACGCGGAGCGCCATAACCGCCACCCGGCTGTCCCTGCGGACGCGGGGTGCCATAGCCGCCACTCGGCTGTCCCTGTGGACGTGGAGCGCCATAGCCGCCGCCTGGCTGTCCTTGCGGACGCGGGGCGCCATAGGCGCCACCTGGCTGTCCTTGTGGACGTGGAGCGCCATAGCCGCCGCCTGGCTGTCCTTGCGGACGCGGGGCGCCATAGGCGCCACCTGGCTGTCCCTGTGGACGTGGAGCACCATAACCGCCACCCGGTTGTCCCTGTGGACGCGGCCCTGGATTCGGGCGCGGCGCCGCGGGCTGACCGCCAACAGGACGCTGATCCACACGCCGTTCACTGGGTCCTTCAGGGCGTGGCGACCCATCCTGTGTCGGAGCAGCCGGACGTGACTGAACCTCGCCGCGGGCATCCACACGGTTCTCGTCTTGCGCTGATGCTGGTCTACCAGCCTGTGGTTCAGTCGTCCCAGGGGCATTCTGCCCCTGCGGAGCTAGGTCGTCTTGACGTACCGGCCTTTGAACAGGCCGCTGCATATCCTGACGCTCACGACCAGGTGCGCCTTGTACAGCACGAAACGGACGTTCCTCCCCTGGTGTTGCAGGCTGAAGGCGAACGCCTACTTGGGGTGCCGGGGTCGAGCGTGCCGGCGGCTGCGAGCTCGCACTACCCTGAGGTGCACCTGGCCTCTGCGCCGCAGGACGATCGGGAGCTTCCTGTTCATTTGCGTTTGGCGCTGGCGCCTGGCGCTGGGGCTGACGTGACTGGGCCGACGCAGCCTGGTGACCTGCCTGTGGCTGCCGCGCTCCGGGAGTTGACCCATCAGCCATGGCTTCGGACACTGCCTTTGCCACAGCTTTAGCGACCCGCTCATCGACCAGGCTATCTGAATCGACTACCGGGTAATCGAGCTGTTTGAGCAGATTTATGAGTGATTTCGGTGCTACCGAGAGTTCGTGTGCCAGATCACTGACCTTTTGTTTGGCCATCGAGCCACCTCCGTTATTGTCCTTGTTCTCTTTCTCCCATCAACCCTAATGCCCGCTCTATAAAGCCACGATCCTCGAGGAGAATGACAGCTCGGTCGGGCTTGCCGAGTGCCGCGCCCAATTCTGTTTTGGTCGCAAACTCCACTACCTTGCACCCCGACATAAGGGCGATCTGCTTGATCTCCTTTGTTCGAGGCGATGCATCATGAGCTAAGATGAGAAGCTGGTCGCGTGACTTCCCCAAACGGCGGCGAACCACATCGTCACCAGAGATGAGCTTACTAGCCCTTTGGGCAAGTCCGAGAAGCCCCTTCATCTTGGCGTAATTGACCGCTTCATTCGGGCTAGGCGAGCTGTCCGGACTCGATCCAACCCTCGGAGCAACTGCAGCATCCGGATTCGACTTAAGTTCCAGGGGGAATCAACCTCGCTTTCAGGCTGTTCACCACGTCTTCAGGTAAGTCATGCTCCAAGGCCCGTTGCAGGCTCTTACGCTTAACTGCCTGCTCCAGGCAAGCAACTTGTGCGCAGAGATAGGCTCCCCGCCCTGCTTTCTTGCCTGTTGGGTCGATGAGCACCTCCCCGTCAGGGGTACGGACTACCCGAAGCAGTTCCTTCTTAGGATGCATGGTTTGACAGCCAACACACATCCGGAGAGGTACTTTCTTGGGTCTCACCGCTCATCCTCCTTGCCCTGCAACACTACGGCCTGGCTCTCACTCTTTATGTCAATTTTGAAGCCGGTGAGTTTAGCAGCAAGACGGGCGTTCTGACCCTCCTTGCCGATGGCTAATGACAGCTGATAATCAGGGACAATCACGCGAGCAGACTTGCCGTCATCGCCCATGGTAACCATCACCGCTCTGGCCGGGCTCAGCGCATTGGCGACGTAGTCTTCCGGGTCGCTGCTCCACTTGACGATATCAATCTTCTCCCCGCGCAGCTCATTAACGACCGTCTGGACACGCGCTCCACGCGGACCGACGCAGGCACCCACTGGATCAACATTGGGGTCCTTGGAATAGACAGCGATCTTCGAACGCTGCCCTGCCTCGCGGGCCACGGACTTTAGCTCGACGGTCCCATCAAACAGCTCCGGAACCTCCAGCTCAAACAAACGCTTGAGTAGCCCGGGATGCGTACGTGAGACCACGATCTGCGGCCCCTTAGGGGTCTTCTTGACCTCGACTACATAAGTCTTGATACGCTCGCCCTGTTTGTAGACTTCGGTCGGCACTTGCTCACTGGTGGGAAGGACACCTTCTGCGTTCTTTCCTAGATCGATGATGATATTCTTCTGTTCCAGGCGCTGGATCAGGCCATTGACGATATCACTCTCTCGATCTGCGTATTGGTCATAGATCATGCCACGCTCAGCTTCACGAATGCGCTGCACGACTACTTGCTTAGCTGTCTGAGCGGCGATACGACCAAAGTCACGCGGGGTAACCTCTTGTTCCACCACGTCATCCAATTGGTAGTTAGGGTCGGTCCGTTTGGCTTCGGCAAGGGAGATCTCCAGGCGAGGATCTTCCACCTCTTCCACCACCGACTTGCGCGAATAGACGCCGATCCTGCCTGTATTTCGATCAACCTCAACGCGTACATTCTGAGCTGAGGCGAAGTTCTTCTTATAGGCGGAGACTAGAGCCAGCTCGATGGCCTCAAAGAGGATATCGGTACTGATGTTCTTTTCCTTGGCCAGTTCATGCAAGGCCTCGATAAACTCAACGTTCACTTGAAAACGTCCTCCCGCTATGAAATGAGTCCCAAGCCGTTGGAGCTGAGGGTTCTTCTCACATAACCCTTAACCCACTGGCGGGACTGCTCTTCCTGGGCTTTAGTTGCGGTCAAAAGAGACGGCCAAGCGCGCTTGCGCTACTTGCTCGAAGGGAATGCGCCATTCTTTCCCTTGGCTTGTCAAGATTACCGTCCCGTCGACGAGACCACTCAGTTTCCCCTCGAAGCTCTTACGCCCTTCCACTGGAGCAAAGGTCGTTACCACCGCCGCGTGCCCTTGGAAACGTTCGTAATCGGCCGCCTTGCGTAGTGGCCGCTCAGCCCCTGGCGAAGAGACCTCGAGAAAATAGCTCTGCGGAATTGGATCTATCTCATCAAGGCGGTCGCTAACGGCATGGCTGAAGGCCTCACAGTCCACATGAGTAATCCCCTCCGGCTTGTCGATGAAATAGCGAAGGAACCAATCCTTTCCTTCCTTCTTGAACTCGACATCAAACAGCTCTAAGGAGAGCTGCTGAGCGATGGGATCGGCCAACTCACGGGCTACCTCAACCACACTCTTTTTCGTCATCTTCCCACCACCGATTAATAAAATCTGTATTGACAAGAAAAGTCCATCTACAAGTATTACCAGTGTCGAGGACGACTACTCGTGACTAGATACTAGGCCGGCGCGGCTGCAGTACAACGCGTCCACGCGGACCGGAACCACGCTTAGCGAGGAGGTCGAACGCGATGCCATAAAAGAGAGAGTGGGAAACCCCACTCTCTACCACCTACCTGTCTTAGTTTACCACAAGCACCCACGCCATGCAAGGCAAACCCAGAAAAACCGGCTACTGTTGCTTCTAGTAGGGCACTGGGGTCTGACGAAGCCCGAAACCTTGCGCTACTCTCTTGGACCGGTCAAAACAGGGTCAGCTGATTGTCCTCGGGCAGCTGGTCCAGGGTCCCATGGGTTCTCAAAATGTCAATGACTGATTTGTTGACCTTACTGCGGAGACGCAAGTCTTCGATCGAGATGAAAGGATCGCCAGCACGCGCCTCGACAATGCTGTTGGCAGCAGCGACTCCTAGACCGGGAAGGGCAGCCAGTGGCGGCAGCAGCCCCGTCTCGGTGATGACAAAATCTTTGGCACTAGAGCGATATAAATCGATTCGTTCAAAGGTCACACCCCTAGCCATGGCCTCGAGCACGACCTCAAGAATGGTCTGAAGCGCCTTCTCCTTGGCGGTGGCCTCTTTGCCCTTGCGCTCCAGCTCGGCGATGGCCTGCTTCACGACATGAGGTCCCTTGGCTACCAGGTCAGCATCAAACTCGTCCGCACGCACTGTGAAATAGGCTGCGTAGAAGGCCTTGGGGATGTGTACCTTGAAGTAGGCTATGCGGAAGGCGGACATCACATAGGCGGCCGCGTGGGCCTTGGGGAACAGATACTGGATCTTCACGCAGGATTGGATGTACCACTCCGGCACTCTGTTATCCCGCAGCAGTTGTTCCTCTTCCCCGGTTAAGCCTTTACCTTTGCGCACTTTCTCGGAGATCTTGAAGACGGTCTTGGGCGGGATCTCAGTCGTTTGCAGCAGTTTCAGCATGATGCTATCGCGGGTTGAGATCACACCACCAATATTAGTCACACCGTCGCGGATTAAGCTCTGGGCGTTATCCAGCCACACGCCGGTACCATGCGAGAGGCCGCTGATCCGGATCAGATCTGAGAAGCATCTAGGCTTGGCATCCATCAGCATCTGCCGGACGAATGACGTGCCAAACTCGGGTACGGCGAAGGTCCCCGTCTGCGAGTTGATCTGATCAGGACTGACCCCCAAGGCATCCGTACTGGTAAAGAGGCTCATGGTCTGGGGATCATCCAGCGGAACGGTACGAACATCGATACCAGTCAAGTCCTGCAGCATGCGGCAGACGGTCGGATCATCATGGCCAAGGATATCCAATTTTAGCAAACAGTCATGGATGGAATGATAGTCAAAGTGAGTTGTGATGACATCGGACTTTGTGTCATCAGCGGGATTTTGAGCGGGACAGAAGTCATGGATATCCATATCCTGCGGGACAACCATCAACCCACCTGGATGCTGACCAGTGGTACGCTTTACACCGGTACAGCCACGAACCAGCCGATTTACCTCAGCGTTACGTGGATCCATGTTGCGTTCAGTGAGGTAGTTCTTAACAAATCCGTACGCGGTTCGTTCAGCGACCGTGGCGATGGTCCCCGCGCGAAAGACGTAGTCTTTGCCAAAGAGCTCCTCAGTGTATTTGTGCGCATTAGCCTGATACTCGCCAGAGAAGTTGAGATCGATATCAGGGACCTTATCCCCGTCAAAGCCCATGAAGGTCTCGAAGGGAATGTTGAAGCCATCTTTCTCAAGACGACTGCCGCAATGAGGGCAGTCCCGGTCCGGTAGGTCAGCACCACAGTCGACCTCATCCCCTGGAGAAAAGTCCGCCCACGTACACTTGGGGCAGCGATAGTGCGCCGGAAGCGGGTTGACCTCTGTGATCCCAGTCAGGGTGGCCACCAGCGATGAGCCAACCGACCCCCGCGATCCAACCAGATAACCGTCATCGACTGACTTCTTGACGAGCTTATGCGCGATCATGTAGTTGACCGCAAATCCATTATTGATGATGCTATCTAGCTCACGCTTGATCCGTTTGGCTACGATCTCTGGGAGAGGACTGCCATAAAGCTCCTGGGCACGGACATACGACATGCTGCTGATCTCGTCCTCAGCACCATCGATCTTCGGAGTGTACAGCTTATCGGGGATGGGCTTTAGGGTTTCGCAGCGGTCCGCGATCAGGTTAGGGTTCTTGATGACGACCTCGTAGGCAAGATCAGTCGGCAGGTAGGAGAACTCCGACAACATCTCCTTTGTGGTCCGCATGAAAAGCGGTGCCTGATCATCGGCATCGCTGTAACCCTGACCAGCCATCAGTATCGCGCGGTAGATGCTGTCGCGGGCTTCGAGGAAATGCACATCACCAGTCGCGACTATCGGCAGCCCTAGTGTCTGACCGATACGAATGATCTGCCAATTGAACTCCTGCAACTGCTGCTCGCTCTCCACCATGCCTTTGCGCAGCATGAAGGCGTTGTTGCCCAACGGCTGGATCTCTAGGTAGTCGTAGAAAGCGGCCATGGCTTCAAGCCTGTCCTGGGGCTGCTTCGACAGGATCGCCTGGTACAGCTCACCGGCTTCACAGGCAGAGCCAATAATCAGATTCGCCCGCACTGCCTCGACCTCGGCGCGGAGCATACGAGGTACACGGTGATAGTACTGAAGATGCCCGCGTGTGACCAGTCGGTAAAGATCCTTCAACCCTTGATGGTTTTTCACCAAAATGATGCAGTGATATGAGCGCGGCGAATTGGGCTCATCGACGAGATAAGCCTCTATACCATAGACCACCTTGATCTTGTACTTATCCGCCGCCTTGGCGGCCTCGGGATAAGCCTGGAGAACCCCATGGTCAGTAATGGCAATGGCGGGGTGACCCATCTCGGCAGCGCGTCTGATCAAGGCATCTGCGGTTAGCGGCGCATCCATCGAACTCATCTGGGTATGAGCGTGAAGCTCCACACGCTTCTCCCTGGCATCATCCACGACCTCAGGTGCGGGAGCCTGATTGATAGCATCGGCCAAGATAACCAGTTCTTCAGCAAACTTATCCACCGTTGCCTCGCCACTGACCTTGACCCACATGCCGTTCTCAAGGTCGCCAAGGCGGTGAACGATCTTCTCCTTCGCAAATGCCTTGACCAGGATGGAGTCGGTGTAATCGGTCAGCTCAAAGCTATGCAGCACCATACCGTTTTTGAGCACGCGCTTGTCCACCGCGAAAGCCTGGCCGTAGACCACCGCACCCTTGCGCTCGTCTTTGAGATCCTTCAGTAGGATCGGTTCTCCCTGGATAGTGCGCCCCAAGTAGTGCTCACTAGACCTGCTCGCTCGTGGTGATGATGTTGGCGCGACCTGCCTCTGCATCTCTTCGATCTGGCGAGCAACGGCCTCATCTCTCTCCTGCAGATACCCATCAGGCTCCTCGTCGGATCGAGCTTCGAAGGTCACACGGATACCAGACTGCCATTGCCGCTCAATCAACTGGGCCAGTAAGGCACAATATCCCTTCTTGGTTAAAAAGGTCGCCTCGTTGGGGTGTTTCAGCGTGACAGTCAGCTGGCGAAGGTCCGGATCGAGAGCCCAACCGGCCTTACTGAGCAGGTGATAGTCCGGCTCACACTCTGAACGTATATGGTGGAGA
>CAYOCI010000070.1:0-21321 GCA_964402415.1 uncultured Clostridia bacterium | reverse complement strand
ATCTCCTTTTTTCTGCTGGAGATCACCATTCATGCCGCATCGTTTTGGGGGGTAGCGGGTTACTTTGTCAGTGCGGTATACCTGTGGGCTAGTATGCGCGGTCGCCGCTTGGCGGACGTCTTCCCGGATGCGAGCGCCGCCAGCGAGCAGCACCGTGCCGCTTGGTTCAGCCTCGTGTGGAAGATCATCGCTCTGGCTCTATGCGTCGCACTGATCGTCAGGGAGACTACGCCGCGCCTCACCCTCTTTAACCCCCTGTATGATCAAGTGATTACCCAACTCGAGCCCTATCTGCCAGAGTCGTTTGGCAGCGGCGCGGACGGCGATTGGCGAACCGGACGTCTGGGTAGCTACAATCGCCAAGATCAGACCATCGTGATGCGTGTCGCGTCACCTCGTCCGCTCTATTGGCGCCGTGAGGCGATGACCATCTATGACGGTGATCGCTGGGACTACGAAGTGCACTCAGTGCGTCCTAGACAACAGTTCAGCTCTGCCTCGCCCTACGAATGGCCGCTCCCGGCTCAGCACCAGCTAGAGCAACTGACCACGCGGTTTACACTTCTGGACTCAACATTGGGGCACGAGCTGCAACTGATGATCCCCCATGGTTACGGACTACGACTGGACA
This sequence comes from uncultured Clostridia bacterium, assembly GCA_964402415.1. GTDB lineage: Bacteria > Bacillota > JAAYKD01 > JAAYKD01 > CAYOCI01 > CAYOCI01. The sequence goes on along the minus strand of CAYOCI010000070.1, from coordinate 20,690 downwards.
CGCGACAGTTGCGCGCTACCCTGGTCAACGATCAGAATGGCAACTATCACGCTCAGTTGCGCAACCAGCAGCCCTACCCTTTGACCTACTCGGCGTCCATCGAGATACCCACGTATGCGGAGGAACTCTTACGTCAAACCCGAGCGGCCGACCCTGGTCTTGTTTGGGGAGGCCAGCCCGATGAGAACCTTCAGCTACCTGAGACGCTGCCTAAGAGAGTAAGGGATCTGGCCAATGAGATCACTTCCCGCTATACCAACGACTATGACAAGGTGCGTGCAGTGGAGCGATACCTGTCGACGCAGTATCCCTATACGCTCAGGACCTCGCCTCCGCCCGTGGGCACAGACTTCGTTGACCACTTCCTCTTTACGAGTAAGAAAGGTTACTGTGTTCATTTTTCCACCGCCATGGTGGTCCTGCTTCGTTCAGTGGGGATCTCAGCGCGTTGGGTAACGGGGTACGCGCCTGGGGGATACGACGAAGAGACTGGCGAGTACGTCGTTCGGCGCAAAGATGCACATGCATGGGTAGAGGTCTATTTCCAAGCCATCGGTTGGGTGGAGTTTGAACCTACGCCTTCTTTCATCTCCCACCAACTGATTCTTCGGCCCCATGCCGATGAGTTCGACGAAGAGATGCAAGAAGAGGATATGCCTGTATTGGAGTCGAGCCCTGCGGACCCAGGCGTCATTCCAGTGCTCGGCCCACCAATGGGTAGTTCGAACCACAGCATCCCGGGGGTCCGGTGGTCATGGTGGTGGCTTCTAGTCATGGCGGTCCCGATCGCCTACCATCGGCGGCTCCTCACGTCCCTGATACGCGCGCTGCTTCGCCGCTGGCGATTGGACCGTGCTCGCAAGTCTTCTGATAGACCCTGGATACAGGCGCTCTATCAGGAGCTGGTGAAAGCCTGCCGTCAGCTCCGTTTGCCCCTGCAGGAGAACCTGACCCCGCACGAACGAATGGAGAAGCTAATCTTTCAGCGCCCCGCGTGGTCTGTCTGGCTGCGCCCGCTGACGCTTGAATACACCAAGAGCCGTTTCGGTCGGTCCCCAGCAGGGGAAGATAAAAGCTGGCAAGAGCTGTGGTCGATGATGGAGAGAGCATTCCATGAAGAGGAGATCGGTCGATAGACCCTTTGACAGCTTTTCCAGCTATCTGCTATAATGAACGGCAAATACCGAACGTTTTTCGAGGAGGTCGGCGTCATGGAGCACCAAAGAGTGATCATTCTCGACTTTGGCGGTCAATACGTTCAGCTTATTGCCCGACGAGTACGTGAATGTCAGGTCTATTGCGAGATCAAACCCCATAATACACCCATTGCGGAACTTCGTCGGCTGAATCCCCAAGGGATCATCCTATCCGGTGGCCCGGCCACAGTTTTTGCTCCCAACTCTCCCTTGGTGGATCCGCAGATTTTTGAGCTGGGAGTCCCGATCTTAGGTATCTGCTATGGCATGCAACTTATGGCGCACCTCTTGGGTGGCGAGGTCGGCAAGGCCGAGAAGAAGGAGTTTGGCAAGACCCCGCTGACGATTACGGAGCGATCTGATCTACTCGAGGGCATTGAGTCTGCCACCGAGTGCTGGATGAGCCACGGTGTCTATGTTGAGAGACCGCCGCTCGGCTGGCAGGTGCTGGCGAAGACGCCTAACTCGCCCGTAGCCGCCATGGATAACCCCGCTAAAAAGCTCTATGGCGTGCAGTTTCACCCTGAGGTCGTCCATACGCCACGGGGCATGGACCTGCTGAAGAACTTCTTGTTTAAGGTCTGTGGTCTACGTGGAGACTGGACGATCAGCTCGTTCATCCAAGAAGAGGTCGCGCGCATCAAGGCCCGCGTGGGGGATGGCGAGGTTCTCTGCGCACTCAGTGGGGGCGTGGACTCGTCTGTCGCGGCAGCGCTGGTGCACAGGGCTGTAGGCGAAAAGCTTACCTGCGTCTTTGTCGATCATGGCCTCCTGCGCAAAGCCGAGGCCGAGCAGGTTGTGGATCTGTTTGGCAACCGTCTGGGAATGAAGCTGATCCATGTGGATGCCTCTGAGCGTTTCTTGGGCAAGCTGGCTGGCGTGACTGACCCGGAGAAGAAACGTAAGGTCATCGGCACCGAATTCATCAGGCTCTTTGAGGATGAAGCACGCAAGTTAGGTCAGGTCGACTATCTCGTACAGGGCACTCTCTATCCCGACGTGGTGGAGAGCGGGACTGCCACCGCCGCTGTGATCAAATCGCATCACAACGTCGGTGGGCTTCCCGAAGATATGAAGTTTAGTCTGGTTGAGCCACTCCGTGAGCTTTTCAAAGACGAGGTTCGCGCCTTGGGTCTGGAACTGGGACTTCCCGAAGAGGTGGTCTATCGCCAGCCGTTCCCGGGACCGGGCTTGGCCATCCGTTGCCTGGGTGAGATCACTCCCGAAAAGCTGGAGCTGCTGCGCGAGGCTGACTGGGTGGTACGCGATGAGCTGAAGAACGCGGGGCTTGATCGCGAGATCTGGCAGGCCTTCGCTGTACTTCCCAATATTCAGAGCGTCGGTGTCATGGGCGATGAACGCACCTACAGTCACGCCATCGTCGTCCGTGCGGTCTCCAGTTCCGACGGCATGACCGCAGACTGGTCGCGCATTCCCTACGACACGCTTGAGCGCATCTCCAACAGACTGGTCAATGAGGTGCGTGAGATCAACCGCGTGGTGTACGATATCACATCCAAACCACCTGCCACCATCGAGTGGGAGTAATTGACGAAGCGTTTGATAGCAGACATAAAACCGACTTTGCTTTGTTTATTTTTCACGAGCGGTGGGTTTGCAGGTAAACAGGTCTGCTCAAATGAATCCCAATAAGCGAGCCAAACGGCTCTACTGACTTTCTGAAAAGAAGTCGGTAGGGCCGTTTTCACCAGATCGTTGACGGAGTTCGAGGGAACGGTCTGCCACTGGTGGGTGCGTTTGATAACGTAATAGTGCCTTCGCCAAGTTTTGTGCGAGCGCTTGTCTATGCATAAGAACGGGAAAAGGAGCAGGTGGAAAAGTGAGCAAGCTAAAACATTTGACCTGTGAGGACTATGTGATCAGCCGTTGGAGCGGAGGTGTCACGACTGAAATCGCCATCGCACCGGAAGGCGCAGTCTATGCAGACCGGAAGTTTCTATGGCGGATCAGCACGGCCACTGTGGAGGACGAACGCTCCGTTATGACCAGTCTGCCTGATTACAACCGATTGGTTGCCATTCAAAAGGGCGCCATGGAGATGACACATACGGGCTGTCCCACGGTGCTGCTGCAGCCTTACCAGGTCTACCGCTTTTCCGGAGGAACCCCCACAGTTTGTGGCGGAATCTGTGTGGATTATAATTTGATGCTGCGAAAGGATATCTGTGACGGCGTCATGGACGCAGTTTTGCTGGAGGCCGGTCAGAACTGGCCACTGAGCCAGTGGACTGACGGCACAGAAGTGGTTGTGTTCTGCTCCGAAGGTCAAGGCGTGGTTGTATCGCCGGAAGAGCAGATCGCCGTGAGGGCAGGGGAGGCGGTGCGGTTTACAGGCAGCGTAGACGTTACCCTGTCTGCACCCTCAGGCGGCAAGTTTCTGATCTGTGCTGCCTGGCAGAAGAAATAGTGTTAAGAGCTACTGTTCTTCCGTCGGAAGGGCAGCGCTAGAGATTTACGATAAAAGCAGTGGCGCCACACTCGTGTAGGCCACTGCTTTTGCATGCTAGATTGGGAGTTTGTACTATTGAGCCTGGTACCAGCCCTTTTGCTCCATGTATTTGAAGACAGCAAAGGCATGGTCTTGCTCTTCCTTCTGGATATGGTTCAGAACCTGGCGAAGCTGCTGGTTGGATGTCTCAGTGATGAAATGGCCGTAGAAGTCGTTGACCGCCTTTTCAGTGGTGACGATATCATTGCAGATCTGCTGATCGGAGAGTTGACCCTGGCCAGTGAACTGCGTCTGGCTGGCGGCGCTCGTCATCTGTTGACCGGAACCCTGCGTCTGGCTGACGGAGGACTGTATCTGGTTGAGGATCTGGTTGATCGATGGGCTCTGGCCGGATTGTGCTTGAGACTGGTTGCCCTGCTGTCCTGACATCTGGGCGCCCTGCATGCCTGACATCTGCCCAGCCTGTTGCTGACTGCTCTGCGAACCACCAGTTTGCGGAATCTGTCCCTGTAGCATCTGCTGAATGCTTTGCAGGTGGTTGGCCTCTTGCTGACCAGCCCACTGCAGCACTTGCTTCAGTTGCTGACAGGAGACATTCTGTGCGTAATGGTTGAACTTGGCGATACAGAGTTCCTCATGTTTCTGAGCGTCTTTTAGGTAGAGCTGTTCTTTCTGGGTAATCTGTGGCAAGTGAATCGCCCCTTTCAGCTTATTCCGGTCTAGTTTGCATCACCGGCCGCAATCCTAACCGTGGATGGAAGACCTTAAGTAGGCGGCCCACGCCGCAAACATGGTAAACCCTCATCGCACTTGTGGGAAAATTGTCCAATGTGTTACGATGTAAGTGTGCGAGTGGCGTGTTGCGTAGAGTGAGGGCTTCCACGTATCATGCGCGGATGAAAGGATGATTCTGGTGAGAATAACTAGATCTTTAATAGCGCTGGTGATGGTCTGCGTCGTGATCGCAGGGGTCGCCCGGCCTACGCAGGCGGGTCCGCTCTTGATCGATCAGCCGATTTCGCCGAGAGATGGTCGCACGGACGTGACACTTGTGAGTCCGGACCGCCTGGCGGTAGGGGAATGGAAACCTCAAGTAAGCTTCAGCTTGATCGATGCCTCAAATGGCCAGGCGGCTAGCGATCAAGCGGTGGCGCGGGCTGAAGTCGTCATTGCGTGGAACGCCCCACCACAACTCGCGCGTAGCCTGCAGGTCGTGAGATACAACGTCTATCGTTGCACCACGACTGAGGGGCTGTTCCAGGCGAAGAACCGCCTCAACGACTTTGCTATGACGAGCCTTACGATCAAGGACAGCATCACAGCCGGCCGCTATTACTACGGAGTTCAGGCTGTTCTTACTGATGGCACGGTGGTCTCAAGCTCTGCTCCCGTGGAGGCGAATGTCGTTGCCACGCCGCCCACACAGCCCGCCACGCAGCCTGGCACCGCTGAGGGGATAGTGCCTTCCTCGGGCGGTCCCGGCGGCTTCCCCACCTACATGGTCATCGATGGCATTCCCGGGTCAATAGCCGCGGGGGGCTTTGCTGGCGGCAGTCACGTATTAGACTATCAGTGGGGTGTAGTCCATGCTGACGGAGAGACAGGGCCTAGTCTGCAGCAGCTCACCATCGTGCGCGAGCCTGACAACGCCTCGGGGGGGATCGCCACAGCCTACTTTAGTGGTCAGCAGATCCCCAAAGTCACCATGACGGTCTGCGATCGTGTCCCCGGACCTGGGGGTGGTGATCAGCCATTCTACCGCCTAACTCTCTACAATGTCCGCGTCGCCGATTTCCAGGTTGAACTAGGAGATCCGTCAATCTACCAGGTGTGGGAGAAAATCAGCTTTATCTACGACGACATCAAGGTTCAGGGACGGTATACCACGGATGGGGCTCAACCTGGGCAGATGATCGCCGTTGACTACGTGAACCAGCATGTCATTGCGCCCGAACCGGCTGATAAGACGCCTAAGTCATCCCGTGGAGATGCGGTAGCGCGGAGCACCCGAGGGGTCTACCTGACCGTTCCAGGCATGCCAGCCAACAGGTCAATACCGATGAACGCCATCAAGTACGGTATCGAGGTCTCTGACTTTCATTTTGGTGGTTTATGGTCAGAATCGGGTCCTGGGCTAGGCCAGATGACCATCGAGAAGCGCGTTGATGCCGCCAGCATACGCCTGGTCGCGGCCTGCCTTAGCGGTGAGCAGATACCAGAGGCCTGCCTCGAGGTGGCTCGTGGTGCGGGTCCCGGTATGGACTATGTGATGTACCGCGTGGCACTGACAGGCGTTAGGGTTGAGGGTGTCCATGTGGAGAGAGCGGATCATGAGTCTCTCGTTGATCGAGAGATAGTTGTCCTGGGTTACAGCGGTATCACGATCGAATCACGCTCGATTAGTATGAGTGGACCAGGGCCGTGGGTTACGGCACAGAAGTCGGCGAACTAGCGCGAGATGTTGCCGTGCACAGTGAGAGATGAGGGTGAACACCGGATATGCTCCGAGTGCTCGCCCTCGCTTTTTGAGAACAATCACCCGTCTGCGAATGTCGAATGTTCGACAATTATGACCGGGCATTGTTCGCTTTTTCCCTTGACAGCTCCGGCCACCGATGGTAAAGTAGGTATGCAAGGACAAACACGTCGACAAAAGTAAACACACAACTCGTATATCCGCGGGAATAGGGCCCGCAAGTCTCTACCAGGCCGCCGTAAATGGCCTGACTACGAGGGGAAGTGTACCTAGGGTTCCGAACGTTCGCGCGTTGCTGGACCGAGCGGTACAGGCGCTTTGCAGCGCTACACCGAAGGGATAAAAGCCCGGGCGGGGAGGTTTCACTCGATTCTCGGTTGAGTCTCAAGTGAAGCTCCCCGCCTTTTTGTTTGCTTGGAAGCACGGCATTTTTCGGAGGTGATGGGCAACTTCAGTTCCGTGTTGCGCATGATAGAGGAGAATAGAGAAGGAGAGGTAGAGAAAGATGTTAGAACGTTTCTTCAAGCTCAAGGAGAACAATACCACAGTACGCACTGAAGTGATCGCTGGTCTAACCACCTTTATGACCATGGCCTACATCATCTTCGCTAACCCCGATATTCTATCGGCCGCGGGCATCCCGAAGACAGCTGCCATCGTAGGAACTTGTCTCGCCGCTGCGCTCACCACCGCATTCATGGGTATTTACACCAACTATCCTTTCGCTCTCGCAGCCGGTATGGGCCTTAACGCCTTCCTAGCGTTTGGCGTTGTTCTTGGGATGAAAGTCTCTCCCGCTACCGCCATGGGCGTTGTTGTCATCGAAGGCGTGCTCGTTACTTTGCTGGTTCTGACCAACCTGCGTGAAGCCGTTATGAACGCCATCCCGCTGACCATGAAGCGTGCTATCGGTGTGGGTATCGGCCTCTTCATCGCGCTGATCGGCTTGGTTGATGCCAAGTTCATCGCTGCTAGCCCCGCGACTCTCATCACCTATGCTGATATCAAGAACCCCCGCCTCTGGGTCACCATCTTTGGCCTATTGCTCACCGCCGTCTTGATGGCCCGCAAGGTCAAGGGATCCATGCTGATTGGTATTCTGTGTTCTACGATCTTCGCCATCGTTCTCGGCGTGACGAAGCTACCCAGCGGTATCTTCAGCTTCCCGACAGCCTCAGACTTTTCCACCATTGGTGCCTTTGACCTCAAGGCCCTGACCAATGTTGGACTGTGGTCGGTTATCTTCTCCTTCCTGATCACCGACTTCTTCGACACCATGGGTACTGTCGTTGCCATCGGCGGCGAAGGCGGTTATCTAGATGAGAAAGGCCAACTCCCTCGCCTGAAGAAAGTTCTCTTCGCCGACTCCATCGCAGCCATCATCGGCGGCCTATTCGGAATCAGCTCGAACACCACCTATGTGGAAGGTGCTTCCGGCGTTGCTGAGGGTGGTCGTACAGGTCTCACTTCCGTAGTCACGGCTCTCTGCTTCGCAGTCGCTATCTTCTTTGTGCCGGTGATCGGCATTGTGCCGACCGAGGCTGTCGCCCCCGCCCTGATCATCGTTGGCTTCCTGATGCTGACCGGGGTCAAGGAAATCCCCTTCGACAACTTTGAAGAAGCCTTCCCGGCCTTTATAACCATGATCTCCATCCCCTTCAACTACAGCATCGCTCGCGGCATCGGTTACGGCTTCATCTCCTATATTGTCATCAAGTTGTTCAGCGGCAAGGCTAAGGATATTCATCCGCTAATGTATCTTGTATCCGTTGCCTTCATCGCTAGCTTCCTTCTCTAAACAGCCATGAAGAAGAGCGGACGGAAACGTCCGCTCTTTTGCTTCCAGAGCAGATGAAAGGACGGATAGCATGCCCAAACGTGTTTGGATCGTGATGGGCAGTGACTCGGATCTCAAGGTGATGTCCGAAGCTGCCAAGGTGCTCGAAGAGTTTGGCGTCGACTTTCGCATGACCATCGCCTCTGCTCACCGCTGTCCCGATCAGGTACTGAGCATGTCCAGGTCTGCCCGTGAGGACGGGTTTGGGGTGATCATCGCCGGGGCAGGCCTAGCTGCTCACCTTCCTGGGGTCGTCGCATCATCCACCACACTACCGGTGATCGGTGTCCCGCTCAAGAGTGGGGCGCTGGCAGGCACGGACGCACTCTATGCGGTGGTCCAAATGCCGCCTGGCGTGCCAGTAGCTACGGTAGCGATCGATGGCGCCAAAAATGCTGGATTGCTGGCGGTGCAGATGCTCGGGATAAATGATCGCATCCTGAGCGAGAAGCTAACCGAGTATAAGGCCAAGATGGCCAAGGATGTCCAGGCAAAAGATGTTAAGCTGCAAGAGCTGGGTTACAAAGTGTACCTAAACGGCTAAGTGGCGTAGTGACGCCAGATCAAGGCCCCGGGTCTCCAGCTCTTCATCCCCACGAGGGGCGAGGGGCGGGGAGCTAGGGACTCTCACAGGAGGTATCGCCAATGATTGATCGTTACACAAGGCCAGCCATGGCTAAGCTGTGGTCCAAGGAAAACCGCTTCCAGAAGTGGCTCGAGGTCGAACTGCTGGCAACGGAGGCGTGGTCCGAACTGGGGGTTGTCCCCCGGGATACTGCGCGGCTGATGCGTGAGCGAGCTCGCTTCACAGTCGAACGCATTGAGGAGATCGAGGAGATCACTCGTCACGACGTGGTGGCCTTTACCCGGACGGTGGCAGAGTCCCTCGGCGAGGAGTCAAAGTACCTGCACTACGGTCTAACTTCCACCGACGTGGTTGATACGGCACTCTCATCAGTACTCGTGGAGGCATGCACGATCATCGCCGACGATCTACAGGAGTTCCTGGACATTCTGAAAGCCCAAGCCATTCGTTATAAGGATCTGCCGATCATGGGGCGGACTCACGGGGTCCATGCTGAACCCACTACCTTCGGCCTCAAGCTCGCACTATGGTACGCAGAGACCCAGCGCAACCTCATCCGTCTGGCACGTGCCAAGGAGACCATCGCTGTCGGCAAGATATCCGGCGCGGTCGGAACCTATGCCAACGTTGATCCATTTGTGGAGCGCTACGTCTGTCAGGGCATGGGGCTGAAGCCATCACCAATCTCAACGCAGGTACTCCAACGTGACCGCCATGCGGAGTTGATGACCACCCTAGCCATCATCGCCTCCTGTCTTGACAAGTACGCCACTGAGATCCGCGGGCTGCAGAAGACAGAGATCCGCGAAGTAGAGGAACCATTCCGCGCAGGGCAGAAGGGCTCCTCGGCCATGCCGCACAAGCGCAACCCCGTCAACTGTGAGCAGATCAGCGGTCTGGCGCGGGTGGTTCGCGCCAATGCGGTCGCCGCACTTGAGGATATCCCGCTCTGGCATGAGCGTGATATCTCACACTCGTCCGTTGAGCGGATCATCCTACCGGACACTACCACGCTGATAGATTATATGCTCAAGAAGTTCAGCGGCATTGTGGCCAATCTCCATGTCTACCCCGAGAACATGCGACGCAACATGGACAAGAGCCGAGGCCTCATCTTTTCGCAGCGCGTGTTGCTGAAGCTGATCGACAAAGGACTGCTGCGTGAGACCGCCTATGACCTTGTGCAGAAGAACGCCATGCGTGCCTGGGAAGAGGAGAGGAGCTTCAAGGAGCTGATCGCCACCGAACCAGCCGTGCAGGAGCACCTGACGTCAGCCGACCTGGATGACTGCTTCGACCTCAGGCACCACCTCACACATGTTGATGGCATCTTTACTAGGCTAGGGCTGACGGAGTGACCACGAGCCCACAGCCCGCGGCCATCACCCGCAGTAGATAAGTGGAGGCGGCAGGGCTGATTTCACAGATACGGCGTCCAGACGTGCAATGTCTGACTTACGGTTGGGATTACCCATGGGCCGCTCATAAGGCCGGTCGGCAATGAGAAGGGGCGCCAGCCGTGCGTGGTCTCATGTTCGCTTTCTGCGGGCAGTGGGCTGCGGGCTGCGGGCCGAAAAGACGAGGAGGAAGACAATATGTGGAAGGCAACGATTACAGTAACTCTACGCCCGAGCATCCTGGATCCTCAGGGCACCGCTGTGGTGGGCTCGTTGAGAAGCATGGGCTATTCGCAGGTTCAACAGGTTCGTGTGGGGAAGCACATGGAGCTGGTCGTAGAAGCCAAAGATCGTGGTGCGGCAGAGAAACTGGTGCGCGAGGTGTGTGACCGGCTCCTCGCCAATCCTGTGATCGAGGATTATCGCTTCGAACTGGTGGAGGGCTAAATCATGAAATTCGCTGTTGTGATCTTCCCTGGCTCCAACTGCGACGTGGACTGTGTACATGTGGTCAAGGATGTACTGCAACAACCGGTCGCGACCGTCTGGCACCAGGAAACTGATCTCGAAGGCTTCGATGCGGTGCTGCTCCCTGGCGGTTTCTCCTATGGAGATTACCTTCGGACTGGGGCACTTGCTCGGTTCTCACCGATCATGCAGGCGGTAGTGCGCCATGCCGATCAGGGCAAACCAGTACTCGGTATCTGTAATGGATTTCAGATCCTGCTGGAGACCGGGTTGCTGCCAGGAGCCATGCTGCGTAACACTAATCTCCAGTTCCGCTGTCATGATCTCTACCTCCGTGTCGAAAACACCGCAACCGCTTTCACCAATCAGTGTCGGCCCGGGCAGGTTCTGCAGATCCCCATTGCCCACGCTGAGGGGAACTACTACGCCGATACCGCCACATTGGCTGAACTCGAAGGCAACGGACAAGTTCTGTTCCGCTATTGTGATGCCCATGGGCAGGTAAGATCAGATGTGAATCCCAATGGGAGTCTAAACAACATCGCCGGGATCATCAACAAGCGGGGTAATGTGTTGGGCATGATGCCTCATCCCGAACGCGCTGCTGAGGAGATCCTAGGCTCTGAAGACGGACGATTGCTCTTCACCTCGATGCTGGCAGACTGGAGGGATAGACAATGACGAAGCCATCAGCCATCAGCCATCAGCCATCAGATGGGGTAACGGCCGCAGTTAAGGTGAAAACCCCGTGGCAGCAGATGGGTCTGAGTGATCAAGAATACAGCCAAGTGAGAGAGATATTGGGGCGTGAACCGAGCTATCCAGAGCTTGGTATGTTTGCTGTCATGTGGTCCGAACACTGCAGCTACAAGAACTCCAAACCGGTACTCAGGTTATTCCCCACTCAGGGTCCGCGCGTTCTGCAGGGTCCCGGTGAGAACGCTGGCGTCGTTGATATCGGCGATGGTCAGGCCGTGGTCTTCAAGATTGAGAGCCACAACCATCCATCGGCGATTGAACCATATCAGGGCGCCGCCACTGGGGTGGGCGGTATCATCCGTGACGTCTTCACCATGGGTGCTAGGCCGATCGCCCTGCTGGACTCGCTACGCTTTGGCGACCTCGGCAACGCCCGTGTTCGCTACCTGACCAGCGGAGTGGTCAGCGGGATCGCCGGCTACGGCAACTGCATCGGGATTCCAACGGTAGGTGGAGAGACCTATTTTAACGAGTGCTATAGCGGCAACCCACTGGTCAATGCCATGTGTGTTGGTGTTATCGATCACGGACGCATCCATAAGGGGATCGCCACAGGTAAGGGGAACCCGGTTATGGTGGTTGGTGCCCGTACAGGTCGTGATGGCATTCATGGCGCTACCTTTGCATCTGAAGAGCTAAGCGAAGAGTCTGAGGCTAAACGTCCGGCGGTTCAGGTGGGCGATCCTTTCATGGAGAAGCTGCTGATGGAAGCCTGCTTGGAGCTGATGAACACCGATTACGTTGTCGGCATCCAAGACATGGGCGCTGCCGGGTTAACCTCGTCCAGCTGTGAGACTGCTAGCCGCGGCAACAGCGGGATGGAGTTCGATGTCGCACTGGTACCTCAGCGTGAAGAGGGGATGACCCCCTACGAGATACTGCTTTCAGAGTCGCAGGAGCGTATGCTGGTCATTGCCAAGCTCGGTCGTGAGCAGGATGTGCAACGCATCTTCGCCAAATGGGGCTTAGAGGCGGTGGTCATCGGTTGTGTCACCGACGACGGACTGCTCACAGTCAAGGAACATGGGCAGATCGTTGCCCAGATCCCGGCCAAGGCCTTGGCTGAGGAGGCACCGATCTACCAGCGCCCAGCACAGAGACCAGCCTATCTGGACGAGAAGCAGCAGGTCGTGCAGGGGCTAACCGAACCTCAGGACTACAATGAAGTGCTGCTGAGGCTTCTTCAGTCCCCCAACATTGCCAGCAAGCATTGGATCTATCGCCAATATGATCATATGGTACGCACCAACACAGTGGTCCGCCCGGGCGGCGACGCCGCTGTTCTGAGGCTCAAAGGCACCAGAAAAGGCCTGGCCCTAACCACTGACTGCAATAGCCGCTATGTCTATCTGGATCCGTTTACAGGCGGGGCCGCCGCCGTGGCCGAGGCTGCCCGAAACCTTGTTTGTTCTGGCGCCGAGCCACTGGCCATCACCAACTGCCTAAACTTCGGCAACCCAGAGAAGCCTGAGATCTTCTGGACCTTCCGGGAGGCGGTCAAGGGGATGGCGGAAGCTTGCCGTGCTCTTGAGACACCTGTAACTGGTGGTAATGTCAGTTTCTACAACGAGACCAATGGCGAAGCGGTCTACCCAACCCCGGTTGTCGGGATGGTGGGACTGCTGGACGATATCGACCACGCTACTACCCTAGGGTTCAAACATGAGGGTGATCTAGTAGTCCTCTTGGGGGAGAGCAAAGATGAGCTGGGAGGCAGCGAATACCTGAAGGTCATGCATGGGCTCGAGGTTGGCCTACCCCCGCAGCTTGATCTCGCCGTCGAGAAGCGCCTGCAGTCACTAACCTTGGATGCCATTAAAAGCGGGATGATTCACTCGGCTCACGATTGCTCGGAAGGCGGTCTACTGGTCGCCCTTGCGGAGTCGTGCATCAGCGGTGGACTGGGCGCCGAGATCCAGGTGGAGGATCAGCTGCCGCTCTCGTCATCTCTCTTCGGTGAGACACACTCGCGCATCGTGGTTAGTGTGAGCGCTGAGCGAGTGCAGGAACTGGTAGACCTTGCAGTCCAATTAGGAGTTCCAGCAACGATCTTGGGGCGTGTGGGCGGCGACAGAGTAACCGTACAGCACAAAACCAAGGTTACGAGCGATCATAAGGTGATCGATCTGTGCCTAAGTAAGATTGATGCTCTATGGAGGGGGGCTTTGGAGTGCGCCATGAATCGGATGTAAGGTGTGTTTCCAATCTCTTCGATGATACCCCCCATGAGGAGTGTGGGGTGATCGGTATCTGGGCCCCTGGGATGCCGGTCTCAACTCTGACCTACTATGGGCTGATCGCGCTGCAGCATCGTGGACAGGAGAGCGCGGGGATCGTGGTGGCCGATGGCGAGGACCTGGCGGTGCGGAAGGGCATGGGACTTGTCTCAGATGTCTTCTCCACCAGTGACCTGGCTGAGCTGAAGGGGCGAGGAGCCATTGGGCATGTGCGGTACTCCACCACCGGTGCCTCTTTACTCGATAACTGCCAACCGGTAGTGGTTCGCTACAAGGGCGGGGCACTGGCTCTCGCCCACAATGGCAATCTGGTCAATGCCCAGGAGCTGCGCATGGAGTTGGAGCAGGAAGGCTCCATCTTCCAGTCGACCATTGACTCGGAGGTGGTTGCTCACCTGATTGCACGGAGCCACCATCGTCAGTTGGAGGCAGCCGTGATCGAGAGCTGCCAACGGGTTATGGGAGGCTATGCCCTGGTGTTTATTACTCCCCAGAAGCTCCTGGCGATCCGTGATCCCCACGGGATCCGTCCCCTGTCCCTGGGCCGCTTGGATGATCGCTGGGTGGTGGCCAGTGAGACCTGTGCCTTTGACACCATCGGCGCTCGCTTTGTCCGTGATATTCAGCCTGGCGAGATGGTCGTGATCGATGACCATGGCCTACGTACCTATCAGGCGATACCGGCCGGACGCCCAAGTCTCTGCGCCTTTGAGTATATCTACTTCGCCCGCCCGGACAGTGACATCCAAGGGGTCAACGTCCATGCCATACGCAAACAACTGGGACGACTGCTGGCCAAAGAGGCCCCTGTGGAGGCTGACTTGGTGACTGGTGTTCCTGACTCGAGCATCTCTGCTGCCATTGGCTACGCTGAACAGGCAGGGATTCCCTATGAGATGGGGCTGATCAAGAACCGCTATATTGGACGCACCTTTATTCAGCCATCGCAAGCGGTACGGCAGACAGGGGTCAAGCTGAAGCTCAACCCCGTGCGCAAGCTGGTCGAAGGCAAGCGTGTCGTCCTGGTGGACGACTCCATCGTACGTGGAACCACCACACGGCATATCGTGAATCTCTTGCGTGAGGCAGGCGCTCGCGAGGTCCATGTTCGTATCAGCTCGCCTCCCTATCGCCATTCGTGTTACTTTGGCATTGACACGTCGTCTGCCTCTGAGCTAATCGCTGTCAGTAGGACGGTGGAAGGGATACGTGAGCTGACCGGCGCAGATTCACTTCACTACCTAGGTATCGAAAGTCTTGAGGCGACCTTGTCCGAGCGGGGTGTCTCGCTCTGCCTGGCCTGCTTCAACGGTGACTATCCTGTCAAGATCAAGCGTGCTGCCAGCAAGTTTGTTCTGGAGTCAGTGGGAGGGCACAGAAATGACTGAGAAGTTGACCTATCGCGATGCCGGCGTCGATGTCGATGCTGGCAACCGCGCGGTGGATCTGATGAAGCAAAAGGTCCGCTCTACCTATCGTCCAGAGGTTCTGGGAGATATCGGTGGTTTCGCAGGCTGTGTGACCCTCCCGAAACGAGGTTACCAAGAGCCTGTGCTCGTCTCTGGCACGGATGGCGTCGGAACCAAACTGAAGCTCGCTTTCCAGGCTGACCGTCATGGCACCGTCGGGCAGGACCTGGTGGCCATGTGCGTCAACGATATCCTGGTCCAGGGAGCTGAGCCGCTCTTCTTCCTTGACTACCTCGCCTGTGGCCGTCTCGTCCCGGAGAAGGTTGCCACCGTGGTGGGGGGGGTAGCTGATGGTTGCCGTTTGGCAGGCTGTGCGTTGATCGGTGGGGAGACGGCTGAGATGCCGGGGTTCTACCAGGACGGCGAGTATGACCTGGCCGGCTTTGCCGTCGGTGTGGCCGAACGCTCACGCCTGATTGATGGCTCAAGTATTGTGGCGGGTGACATTATCTTGGGGTTGCGGTCATCAGGGCTGCACTCCAATGGATATTCACTGACCCGGCGAATTTTTGACCTTAGTCCCGCTGAACTGGATGATATCGTCCCGTGGGGAGGAGCCACCTGGGCTGATGAGCTGCTGACACCGACGCGCATTTACGTGAAAACAGTGCTGCCACTGCTCGAACGGCATGTGATCAAGGGTATGGTTCATATCACCGGTGGGGGGTTCATTGACAACGTGCCGAGGGTCCTGCCGGAGGCTTTGGACGCTGAGTTCGAGCTGGGCACTTGGCCTATTCCCGCGGTCTTCGAATGGTTGCGGACACAGGGCAACGTTGACCCCCTGGAGATGTTTCGCACCTATAACATGGGGATTGGCTACATGATTGTCACCGATGAGGACACGGCCGCAGCCATCCAGGCAGATCTTGCTGCATTGGGTGAGCGCTGCGACCGGATTGGGCGCGTGGTTGCCGGTGAACAGCGTGTGAGACTGCTTGATCAGGGTATTGCGCTATGAGGACGGTCAGGCTGGCTGCCTTGGTCTCCGGGAGTGGTCGGAACCTGCAGTCCATCCTCGATGCCATCGAAGGTGGTGAGCTCAACGCCAAGGTGGAGCTCGTTATCTCCAGCCGACCAGGTGTGTATGCGCTGGAACGAGCGCATAGCCGCGGCATCCCGACTGAGGTCATCTCGCGGCGACAGCATCCGGATCTCGACTCCTTTGGGCGGGCTATCCTGCAAGCGCTGGCACCCCACAAGATCGATCTGATTGTACTATGTGGTTTTCTTTCGTTCTTGAGTCCTGAGGTGGTGGAGCTTTACCGGGGCCGGATCATGAATATCCACCCCTCGCTGCTTCCCGCCTTTGGCGGTAAGGGTGCCTATGGCCAGAGCGTCCACCAGATGGTCATCGACCATGGGGTGAAGGTCAGCGGTTGCACCGTCATGTTTGTTGACGAAGGTGAGGATACCGGGCCAATCATTGTGCAAAAGGTAGTCCCCGTGATGGAAGGTGATACTGCAGAGCTTCTCGGATCTCGCGTCATGCAAGCCGAGTGGCAGGCCTATCCTGAGGCCGTTCGCCTCTTCGGTGAGGAGCGTCTGCAGATAGAGGGGCGGCGCGTACGGATCACCGCCCAAAAGAAGGAGGGAGAGCGGTGATCAGGCGCGCTCTGCTGAGTGTATCGGACAAAACAGGGTTGATCGAGCTTGCCCGCGGGCTGAGTAACCTCGGGATAGAGTTGGTCTCGACTGGAGGCACTGCCAGAACGATCAGGGATGCTGGCATCCCGGTTCGGGAGGTGGAGGACCTGACCGGGTTTCCGGAGATGATGGATGGCCGCGTTAAGACGCTCCACCCGAAGGTTCATGGCGGCATTCTCGCTCGTCGTGACCTATCTCACCATCGCGACGCCATGGCTCAGCACGGTATCGAAGCCATTGATTTGGTGGTGGTGAACCTCTACCCCTTCTATCGGACTATCGTCAAGCCTGGCGTAACGCTGGATGAGGCCATTGAGAACATCGATATTGGCGGGCCGGCCATGATCCGCAGTGCTGCGAAGAATGCCGCGCACGTGGCTGTGGTCGTTGATCCATCCGACTATCTCTCCATCGTTGAGCAACTCAGCTCTGCGGGCGAGATTGGTCAACCTACACGGGCCAAACTGGCGGCTAAGGCGTTTCGTCATACCGCCCACTACGATAGCCTGATCGCCTCATACCTGGGTGAGGCTGCTGGAACAGGTCTGTTCACATTTCCAGAAGAGTTAGCGTTGGGAGCAAACAAGGTTCAGGAGCTCCGCTATGGGGAGAATCCGCACCAGGTAGCGGCACTCTACCGTGATCCCATCGTGAGCGGCCCCAGCCTTGTCACCGCCCAGCGTCTACAAGGCAAAGAGCTCTCCTTCTGCAACATCAACGACGCCAACGCCGCACTCGAGATGGTAATGGAGTTCTCTGCACCAGCGGCAGTGGCGGTGAAGCATGCTACTCCCTGCGGAGCTGCCACGGGCAGCACGTTGGCAGAGGCCTATCAGCGCTGCTATGAGGCTGATGCGGTATCAATCTTTGGTGGCATCGTTGCCCTAAACCGAGTTGTGGATGGAGATACCGCACGTCTGCTAGCATCGATCTTTCTTGACCTCATCCTAGCCCCCGGGTTCTCGCCCGAGGCGATAGCTATTTTGGGCAAAAAGAAAAACTTACGTCTGCTGTCCCTAGGCGAGTGGCTCCCAAGAGACGAAGGGGGCTTCGACCTCAAGCGCATCCGGGGTGGCTACCTGTTACAGTCACCGGACAGATTGGATCTCGAACGGAGCCATTGGCAGGTAGTGACTACAGCTCAGCCCCACGACGACGCGTGGGGGGATATCACGTTTGCGTGGACGATGGTCAAGCATGTTAAGTCCAATGCCATTGTGATCGCCAAGGATCGTCAGACCATTGGCATCGGCGGCGGTCAGACCAACCGCATCGATGCTGCCCGCCATGCGCTGCAGCGAGCTGGCGAGAGAAGTCGGGGGGCCATCTTGGCCTCTGATGCCTTCTTCCCCTTTGATGATGTCGTCCGCGAGGCAGCCCGGGCTGGTGTCACCACCATCGTCCAACCTGGCGGTTCGTTGCGCGATGCCGAGGCCATCGCCGCGGCCAATGAGCTGGGCCTGGCCATGATCTTCACCGGACGTCGCCATTTCAAGCATTAGAGGTGAACTCCATGCGTGTATTGGTCATAGGTGGTGGCGGGCGGGAGCACGCGCTCTGCTGGAAGCTGGCACAGAGCCCCAAAGTTGACCGGGTCTATTGCGCGCCGGGGAATGCTGGGATCGCCGCGGTGGCCGAGTGCCTTCCCGTGAAGGCGGATGACTTCGCAGGTATCATTGCCGCGGTCCGTGAGCTTGGGATTGACCTGACCGTGGTTGGCCCCGACAATGCTCTCGCCGACGGCATCGTCGATCTCTTTAACAAAGAAGGCCTACGTATTTTCGGTCCACGGCGGAACGCGGCTATCTTGGAGTGGAGCAAAGCGTTTAGCAAAGAGTTCATGAAGCGGCATGGCATCCCGACAGCAGATTATCGCAATTTCGCTGACATCTCCAAAGCGATCGAGTACATCCATCACTGCCGGCTCCCCGTGGTCGTTAAGGCTGACGGTCTAGCCCTTGGTAAAGGGGTCGTCATATGCCAGAGCAGGGAAGAGGCCGAAGCGGCTGTTCGGCAGATGATGGGCGATAAGCTCTTCGGAACCGCTGGTGACCAGATCGTTATTGAGGAATACCTTGTTGGTCAAGAGATCTCGCTATTGGCCTTCACTGACGGCAAGGCTGTGGTCCCGATGCTTCCGGTACAGGATCATAAGCAGCTCCTCGATGGAGATCAGGGCCCCAATACCGGTGGAATGGGAACCATCTGCCCGGTACCCTTTGTCTCTGGTGAACTCGTTGACCAGATATCTGATCAAGTCCTGCGGCCAGCAGTTCAAGGCATGGCTGCAGAAGGCAGGGGCTATCACGGCGTTCTTTACGCCGGGTTGATGTTCACTGCCGATGGACCCAAGGTTCTGGAGTTCAACGCACGCTTTGGCGATCCTGAAACGCAAGTACTAATGCCCATGTTGAAGAGTGACCTGCTGGAGATCATCGAGGCTGTCATCGATCAGCGCTTGAGCACTGATCTGGTGCAGTGGCACGAAGGTGCAGCAGTTTGCGTTGTCCTCGCCTCAGGCGGATATCCAGGCAACTATGCCAAAGGCCAGGCGATCGAAGGGCTGGAGCGTGCCGCAGGCGCAGAGGACGCGATCGTCTTTCATGCTGGGACCGCTCGCCAAGGCGATCTGGTCGTCACCAGTGGCGGACGCGTGCTGGGCGTGACGGGGCGCGGGACCAGCCTAGATGATGCTCTGGCCCGAGCCTACCGTGCAGTGGAGGCCATCAGCTTTTGCGGCAGGCAGTTCAGGCGAGACATAGGACTGAGAGTTAAGAAGGGTATGGATTGAATGGGCGGGCGCAATTGCGCCTGCTCATTTTTTGCCGATCATGTGCCTGTGTGAACAGGAAACGGATCAAGAAGATAGAAAACCCTCATGTGTGCCGAGCAAAGATTCGTCCAGCTCGCCACCGATCAGTTAGAGAGCACAAAGCTGTCCAGTAACGGAGTGAGAGAGATGACTACATTTACTCACCAGCTGCATCAAGCACAATCAATGACCGAGCTGCAACAGGTAGCATCGCGATGCCAAGCCTGCGGTCTGCGACAGTCGTGTAAGGGCGTCGTCTTCGGTCAAGGGGCCATCGATGCGCGCCTGATGGTGATTGGCGAAGGACCGGGCGCAGATGAGGATCGGTTGGGATTGCCTTTCGTTGGTAAGGCTGGTCAGCTATTGGATCGAATCTTGGTCGCAGGAGGCTTTGATCGTAATCGCAATGTATATATCGCCAACGTGATCAAGTGCCGCCCGCCAGGAAATCGGACCCCGCTTCCCGAAGAGAGGGATGCATGTTTGCCGATCTTACGCGAGCAGTTTCGTCGTATTCGGCCGCCGGTGGTTCTGCTCTTAGGTGCAACGGCGCTGCAGGCTATCGTGGCGCCAGACGCTCGCATTACCCAAGCTCACGGACACTGGGTAGAGAAAGGTGGCGTCTGGTTTATGCCGACTTATCATCCTGCGGCTTTGCTACGAAACCCAGAACTGAAAAAGGATGTATGGAATGATCTACAAATGGTAATTGCTAAATACCGTGAGCTAGTCAATCCGGAGCACGGTCGGTAAGGCTTGAGTAGAACCTTCATTGTATAGTGGTTACACAAGCTTGTTTCCACACAGAAAACGCGATCAGGTGTTGACTTCGGCTCACGGGTTATGCTAAGATAGACAACGTTCGAGTTCACGCGACGGATTGTAGTAGCGACGGCAGAAGTTGCCGCTTGAACAAAGCGAGCTGATGCTGTAGACTATGATCTCACGCCGTCACTTTGGCTAACGTCGAAGTGAGAAGCGGTCTAGCAGGAATTACCGCTTGATCGTTGGGGCTGAGCGTGATACGATAGTATTCCGCCGGTGAACGGCAACGATGCGGCATTGTAGGGGCGCCGCTCAGCTGCGCCCGCTAACTAATGCCGGTTGATCCTTGAGAACTGAACAGCGTATGAAGAAGCCAAAGTTCAATTCCGCATCAAGCGTAAGCGAGATGCATATGGCGAAAGCCAAAAACGAGTCTTGATCGCATCTGCGATAAATCGCTTATATTGCGTAAGCAAAATAAGCCTCAACTGTTTGCCTTGCACCGATAGGTGCTTTGCATAACTTTTATCGGAGAGTTTGATCCTGGCTCAGGACGAACGCTGGCGGCGTG
>CAYOCI010000069.1:0-21657 GCA_964402415.1 uncultured Clostridia bacterium | reverse complement strand
CTCTTCGCTCGGGGTTGTTCCTCTGGTTCGCGCCGCCTCAATGCTCGGCCCTTGATCTACAGCCCCTCGTGTATTCACCACGCCCTGCTGCAGCAAGGCTTCTTGCGGAGTATTCTGCTGTCTGCGCTTTGAGTTCGAGCTTGCCGAATTTCATCCCTCGCTTAACGTTCGGGCCTTCACTCCGCTGAGCTCCGCGGGCTACTATGCCCTCTGCTGACTTCTGTTGTCTCAACCAGTCCTTTCTTTATACGACTGGGTTACGGATCTCACTCCGCGTGACAACAGATCTCCCCGGGTAAGAGCATTGTCTTTCTCTCCATCTACCCGCCCCATCTACTACCCGTATCCTTCGGCAACAAGGACTTCGTTCTGTTCAGCGAACTCATCCAAATACCGGTAGCCTCGTATGGGGTTCGTGTTCCTCGGGCCGGAGATTTGCCGCCGGCTTCTTTCAGATTCCACCTCACGGTGGACACCCTTGCCTTAGGCTAATAGCTACCGTTGCCTTCGCTATTCGGGACTTCCACCCTAGAGACAACGCCCATGCCGGGCACACTGACCAATTGCGGAGCGACCAAATGGTCGCTCCGCTGTTCATCTCGGTTACTCTTGGCTGCGTCCTGCCGACATTAGAGAATCCACCCTTTTGAGAATCGCCTCCGGTGCCTTCATCACTGTGGCCATGTAGTCCTGAGGATCCATCCCGTGATACTGCTGACACCAGACGTCCATCGACCTGAGCAACTCCCTAACACGTCGCTCCTCTAGGTTGTCTGCCCACATGTCCTCTACTTGATGAAAAAGCATCTTCCCAATGAAGAGTAGGGTGATGATCTTGTCCACATCCATCGCATCCACCTCCATCCAGGCGGCATGACTAGCCAAAGGCATCGGGCCACCTCCCACCAACGTCATACCGGGCCGCGGCGAAAATAGGAGCCCCCTATTTTCCAAAGGAATCCAGAAACACTGGAGCGGTAGCAAACGGGAGAACCTCCTATCCACCAAGAGTGGTTAGGAGGTTCCTTATTTATATACTACTGATTTGGTACACGCTGGGATCTACTATCTTCAAGAGACAGTAACGACCTGTACCACCATGGCAGCCTGGTCGCTCCGTCTTGCCTCCTCTAATACTGACAGGGGTAGTTCGTTCCAACGAACGACTGTGAATATGATCATGCGCCCCCTACTGCTTCAGCGGCACCATCATGAAGTGCTGAGCGCTGAGGTCCTTGACAGTGACAATCGCCCGACCTTCTGGATCTGTCCCGCCATATTCACCTCGGAAGGTCCATTTCTGTGACTCTTTCATGCCAGCGATGATCTGATCTCGTAGCCGCGCCTTTTCCCCATCGTCCATCGCTAGCACCACGATGGCTTCCTGAGCCGTATCTCGAAGATCGTTCAGCCTTCAGCCTGGCTCCATGTATGCTCAATAAAGTCAAGTCTCTAGGCATAGAACAGGACAGCCATCGCTGGTTGTCCTGTTCTCTCTACCTCGGCTGTACGTTAATCTGGAAGTTCCTTTGAACGGTAAAACCTCTCAGTGTGGGATCATACTCAATCATAGCGATCCCGCTCTCATCGGTGCGATCCTCGATTACCCCGGTCTCATGATCGTAGATGGCAAGCACATGATTCTTCGTCTTAGTAAACGCCAAACGTTCTCCCTTATCGTCCCAGGCCATCGGTGAGTCCTGCATGGGAAAACACTCGCTTCCTCCGCGATACCAGTCCTGTCTGTCAACCACCCCGACCGTCTTGAATGAACTGAAGTCATCGACCACCAGCCTTAGTTCAATCGCACCTGACTTGCCATCGCCATAGAGAACTGCCATCGTTTGCCTGGCCTTCGACCAGGCAAGCCCGTGGATGGCATTTCTGTGCGTCACATCGGCTAACTTGAGGATGACTGTCTTCGTGCCGCCGATGCCATAGACGGCTAGATTGTAGTTGTTCGCGACGAAGAACTCCTCGTCATTCAGCCATCCTGTCCAGAAAGTGAGACCACTGAAAGTAGAGAGATCTGCGACAAAGTGTGTCTGCTTCTTCTCAATATCACAGAGAGCCACATGATAGTCAGCAGCCAACTCATTGTCCATGGAGAAGACGACTAATTCCAGGTTCTTGTTCACCCACTCCGGCTTCGTTTCCCAGAGCCGACTGTCGTCAACCGTCTTGCCCTCATACGTAATACCGTATCTGGACTTGGGACTCATATCCTTAGGGGTAAACTCAAACTCCATGGAGATGGTGAGGTCGCCGTCTTTGACCCCTAGCAGGGTGATCGTGACGGGGACTTCCAGAGGTGTCGTGACAGGTGCCTCTGATTTAAAGCCATCCGTGCTACTGACATAGAAGCGGAATACGGTCTCCCCATCTGAAGTTGCCCAACTGGCACCCGAATTTGATAGAAAGCGCCATGTTTGTGACTCTACTTTGGGCAACCCTTCGACCTTATAGCGTTTGTTAAGCAGGATCTCAACCTGATAGCCGTGGTCATCCAAGGGGATAGTTGACTTGGCAGAAGGCGCTGCTCCCCCGACGATGTCACCTTTGGAGTTTTGGATGGTCAGATGTGCGGGTTCATACGCCGCCAGGCTGCCCCAGGGCTTGGGGTAATTGTGGTCAGTGTTCTTGGCAGGAGTCGGCGGTTGAGTCTTCACAGGTTCGGTAACAGGCGCAGCAGGAGTTGGGTTGGGTAGAACCTGCTGACCATCCACCGCAGATGGGCTGCACGCCATCAGCAGAAAAGCCACAGCCCCAACGAGACAGACAAATCGTTTCATGGTCAACACCTTCCTCTGGCACTATCTCGACTGAAAGGTAGTGAATTGCTTTGTCTCGGGATCGTATTCGATCTTGCTGACCTTCGTTATTCCGATGACATCCTCAATAGCCCCTGTGGAACGGGTGTAGATGGCTAGCATGTGATTCCTGGTCTTGGTGAAGGCCAACCGCTCACCTTGTTCATCCCAAAGCATGGCGGCAGTCTGCATGGGGAACGCTTCTCCACCGCCTTTGTACCAGTCCTGCTTGTCGACCGAAGCGACCTTGGTGGTTGTCTCAAAGTCGTCAGTCAGAAGCACGAGGTCGATGCCGTCGGTCCTGCCATCACAGTAAAGAACAGCCATGGTCTGCGTCGCCCTTGACCAGCCAAGACCGTGAATGGCGGTTCTGTGGGTAGGATCGCTCAGTTTGAAGATCTCTCTCTTCTCGCCGCTGACGTTGTAGACGGTAAGGTTATAGTTGTTGCCGATGAAGAACTCTCTTTCATTCAACCAACCGGTCCAGAACCTTAGTCCAGAGAAGGACGCGAGATCAGCGACAAACAAGGTCTTACCCTGCCTGCTATCGTGGAGAGCCACGCGATAGTCAGCGGCGATCTCATTGTCGGTGCCAAAGGGCAACAGTAGGTAGTCCCCGTTGGCATATTCCTGCCTTGGGGAAAACAGGCGACTGTCCGGCACGATTACGCCGTTGTAGGTTAGCCCATAACTTGACACCGTCGTCGATGGTGGTGGAGGAGGGGGCGGCACGGGCTCCTTGGGATCTAGGGCGAACTGTAGTGGGAATGGTAGTCCGTCACCATCTTCTACCCCCGTCACGCTCACTTGGATAGGAGCCACGGGCGGCTTACCTACACCAGGATATGGTGCTATGACGAAGTCCAAAGTCGTGGTCTCGTCTTTGTTGATACGTATACGAGCCGAGTTGCCACGGATGCCCCACATGGGAGTTTCGACCCGAACAGTGGCATCCTCAGCGAAGAAGGAACGATGGAACAGGATCTCAACATGGTAGTCATCTGCCGCCAGAACCTCGGCGGGCAGTGGCAGGTCGGTGCCTCCCAACACCACATTCTGGCTGTCGCTGACGGTGATGAAGAGATGCTTGGGATAGAGTGTAAAGCTGAGGGGGACCGGGTTGCCTTTGCCGTCCCTTACGCCCGAGAAGACGAGGTTGATCGGCACATCCACTGCGGCGCCCACTGGGAGAGGCGTCCTGAAACTATCATTGACACCGATATGACAACGAATGACCGTCATGCCATCATGTGTTACCCACCGAATGATTGAGTTGGGGGTCACCTGCCACACGGTTGAGTCAACACGCGGGAGACCTTCAACTGTTTGGCGATAGTCAAACAGAAACTCAACCTCATAACCCTTGTCTTCCACGGGTATCAGGACAGCCCCGCTGGATGGATGAAGCCTCGCCACTACCTGCTCGTTCGAACTCTGCACGGTCACAGCAACGCCTTCGTGCGTTAACTGACCGATCGGCTCAGGATGGCGAGGTTCAGAAACCTGACTTGACGACGCTGGTTTGGATACCTCGACACGATTGGGTATTTCCGTTACGGCTACATCTTTTGATGGATCGGTAGCCGACCTGTCACCAACCACGCCTGTTGGAGTGCAACCCGAGAGTATTATGAGTGCAGCACATATCAAACAGCACATTCTTCTCACGCGTATATCGCCTCCTTGCTATGGGCTGTGGGACTGGATCGACGGGCGATCTATTCTTCCAGCAGATAACAACCAGACCATCCTGCTTCTTCGCTATGTGGGCCATGCTATCTTGAGTATTGCATTGTTTCCAACATTTGTCCTATATGTTATTCTAGTACAAATGTAATCAAAGTGTCTATAGTTTTCCGACTATACATTCATCTAGTCAGCAATTCGTCTATTGGAATCTGCGAACGTGCAAACCTCACTGTGCATCGTTCGAGCGTCTCTGTGCGTATACGCAGACCAGCCTAGCAGCATGCCGCACGGAGTCGTCTTCTCGAGGAAAGGGTGTTAGTAATGAAGACGGTAGTCATCCTCGGATCGACCGGCTCAATAGGGGGTCAGGCACTTGATGTGTGTGTTACCTACCCTGAGGAGTTTCGTGTCATCGGTATTGCTGCATCCAGCAACGTCGACAAGGTCATCGAACAGATCCATTCCGTTCACCCAAGATACGTGACCATGGTAGATCAAGCCGCAGCCGATCGCCTAAGAACAGTTCTTTCGAATACTGACATCAGAGTATTCTCGGGTCCTTCTGGGTTATGCGACTTAGTCGAAGTGCCTGAGGCAGATACGGTCGTCATTGGCATACCAGGGGCGTCTGGAATACTCCCGACGCTGCACGCTATCAGGGCAGGCAAACAGATCATCGATGCAAATAAAGAGTCAGTGGCAGTTGCGGGTGACATCATCCTTGACGAAGCAAAGCGACAAGGTGTATCCTTCCTCCCCCTCGATGGTGAGCATTTAGCCATCCACCAATGTCTAGAAGGGGTCTCAAGAGAAGCAGTTGGCCGCCTGATACTCACGGCATCAGGAGGAGCGTTCCGTGATCTCAAGACAAGGGATGAACTCGCAAGGGTAACCCGGCATCAAGCGATGCAACACCCCACCTGGCGAATGGGTGCCAAGATCACGATTGAGTGCGCAACTCTGATGAATAAGGGGTTCGAAATCATTGTGGCGCACCGACTGTTCGGGATCCCATACGATCGCATAGATGTCGTCGTACATAGGGAGAGCATTGTCCACTCCATGGTGGAGATGATCGATGGGAGCATACTTGCCCAACTCTCCGACAATGACATGAGGTTATCAGCCCTATATGCACTCTCCTACCCGAGAAGACTGCCGAACAGATACCGAGCCCTCGATCTCGTGAAGGTGGGCAGATTGACCTTTGAAGAACCACGGGAAGATCTGTTCCCTTGCCTCAGGCTCGCTCGGCAGGCGGGTGAGAGCGGGGGCATCTATCCAGCAGTCGCGAATGCTGCGAACGAGGTGGCTGTGGAAGCATTTCTGAGGGACCAGATTGGGTTCTACGATATCCCGAGGATCATTGAGGAAGCGATGAGCAAGGTGATTCCAGTCACTCAGCCCGCGCTTGAGGAGATACTTAAGGTGGACAGCAAGACCAGGCTATTGGCTCACAGTTATGTATCAGGCCTTCGCGATAGCAGATGAGCAGTGAGGAAGACCCGTAGGTCATGCGGGTCTTCCTCCGTTTGGTAGCATCGGTGTGCGGTAGTCCCTAAGACTCCTTACTCGTGGATCTGGTCGTTCCGTTCATCCCAAGCCTCGCAGAACTTACGGAGTCCGGTATGCCATATGCCGTATTTTCGTGCGATCTCACGCAGGCTAATCCCTTCTCGAAGCATCCTGCAGATTTCACCCCCATGCTGCTCATAGACCTGTTGCGTCCGCATGTACCGCTCGCGCCTTATCTGTTCCTTTTCGGCCAATGGATCTTGATATGATGGTAGATGCGCTTAACCTTCTTGTCATCCATATCAAACTTCTTGGCTAAGCCCGAGAACGTGGTTACTCTTCCGCTATCCATCTCATCCACGATAATCTCGCCGAAGATCTCAATATTGGCATCCAACTGCGCGTTTCTGCGATACCTGATGTTGCTCTTCTGGTCATACTCTTCCAGATGCGAAGGACGGACGCAGTCAGGGTTATTGCACTTGTGGTGGATGACTGACGATGGATCTGGCTCCTTACCCCGACCAAGGGAATACGCGAAGCGGCTGGCCTTGTAGCGCCTTCCGTTCACGTGGCAGTATGCGTAACCGTGGTTGTCGACGTGAGGGATGGGAAAGCACATGCTTGGCTGGCCTAGAGGGTCTAGTTGAACCAGCGCAGCAGCCTTCTCCGCTGACGAGAAGTGTAGACGATCCCAGATCGAGTCGTTGAGGATGGTGTCCACAATCCACTGGGGTAACCCCAAGGCTTCCACAATGAAGGCCTGATCCCGTCCTCGGTCTGCTAGGTACCTCACCTGGTAAACAGCATCCTTCTTCAGTTCCGACGTGCTTTCAATCGGAAGCGTTGGCCTATCAGCAACCGATGTGTGACGATTGACCTCACAGAGATGGAGAGGGTTAACGCACCATCGGTTACCGCACATGCAATGCGGCACGTGTCCAGGGAGTAGCCCTCTTACCAACCTCTGCTCCAGCATAAGTTTACACATGTACATTGCTCCTTTCCTATTGGTGTAAGATACCGGATAACCCTGTCGGTCAAACTGGCCTGGCCGTTTAAGTCAGATGTCCAATGGATAGTCCATACCGGGCTCCTTGCTGTGGATCATAGGTTGATGCATCTCAGCGATCATCCTGTCAGCATCCTTTAAGCCAACCCCTTAACGAGCCTAACCGATGCGCTACTCACAAAAGCAGGAAACATCCCTGCTCGATCAGCAGGGATGTTTCAGTTACGGCGCATGTGGCACAAGTGCAGGGTCCTCGACCCAGTAGTCATCATTCACTAGTCCACTATACCTAGACGGCCTGGAAGGTCTTTCGCCAATCACTGCCTAATACTAATGCAATCCCATCCAAATCAAGGAAACCGCTGTGGTTCATCTCGCTGGTGATGGCCCACCCCAGAGCCACGGAACAGGAGGACAAGATGAAGCGTCTCGTTACCGCCTTACCGCTTCTGATCTTAGTGATCATGTGCATTGTAGCCAGCCGTTTCGATACGCCAGCCCGAAACTTCCTCGCGGCCAAAGGATATAATGTTGTCCACGCGTATGGTGGATCACGCACCTATGTTCTTACCAGGGACAAGTTGATGACTTTCCCCTACTCCATGGATTGGGGACTACAGACGCAAGACCCAAGTCAATACCTGGGAAGGAGAGTTTATGTCTACAGGTATACTGTGACTGGACACCCCCTCGACAACTGGCAACAAGTCGATAGGAATGGAACCGTTACGATGAGATCAGACAATGCGACCACGGTTTCGGTATTCGTAGTTGACAATGTGGCCGTAGGCGGGACTTCTCACCCGGTTCTAGATCAACAACTAATACTACTTGGAGGATTCTGGTCCATTGATGGGAAAGACTTTGACGAGGTTCACCCTACTGGGTATGAGGCATGGTCAAGGCAGTGGAAAGCCAAGTTCGGCGGATGATCACAGCGGATGACCTCAGAATGATACTGGAGGCGAGCGATTATGACAGTTGAGGTGTTCAATCTGGCGGTTGTCCATGATGGTCACGCTGAACATGAGGGATACACCTACTGGCATGTTCGAAAGATAATGGAGCGATACCGACCCGACCTAATCATGATCGAGACGGGCCCAGGAACGATTACCAAGCGGGACTTTCGATTCCACTCACCAGAGAAGTGGGGAGTTATCCTTCCCTGGGGCGAGGCCAGAGGAATCCCTGTATGCGGTCTCGATGGAGATAGAGCCAAGCCCACTGGGCGGTACATCGATCCAGATATCGAATCGCTGAGGACCGAAGACGGAAAGCGCCGTATGGCCGAACTCGATGCAAAGATGGCTGTCATTATGAAGCAGATCGGGGATCTCAATTCACTATTCGACACTTACGAGCGGGCTCATAGTGAGAGAACCCAGTCCATATTCCGTCAGACCCATACCATATGCGAGGGGATCTTGGGCATCGGACCTCAGTCCGCAAACTGGACACCAAGAAACCGCGGCATGGTTAAGAGCACTTTGGCTGCCATACAGGCCCACGGCGCCAAGCGTGTGCTAGTTACAGCAGGTTGCGAGCACAAATATGCCCTTGACGATATGTTCGCCGAGATTGACGGATTCAGGGTTCTACAATTACCCGACTTCCTGACAGGCCCCATCGAACTGACTGCTAAGGAAGGTGAGCGTTTCCGGAAGGGGGACTCCCCCATCGTCTACCCGAATGAACTAATGCTGATCCACCGTAGACTTCATGGTGGTGAACCATACTCATACACGCAAGCACTATACCCCAAGCCAGATCACCTAGATGTGAGCGGAATCCTCGAGATCATCGATGGATGTCTTGAACGTGAAGACGATCCCGACATGCACTATTATCGCGGGTTATTTCTCTACTTCACGAAGAGGTATTCGGATGCCGCGGTTGAGTTCGGCCTCGCCAGAGGTAATCGTCTGGACACTTACGAAGCGCAGGTGTTCTGGGAATTGGCAACTGTTCGTCTGGGTCAAATACAGGATCTACTGGGCCGGCGCGATCAGGCGGTTGCACATTACGAGCAGGTCATAAACGAAGGCCTAACATTTGTCAGAGATGAGGCACAGCGGTACCTCTCGGTCCCTTTTACCAGACCGAGTTCGTAACACATAGGATGAGCGAACGAATGGACGATCACAAGCAGGACAGCAGTTATGCGGCAAACTCCGTGCTGGTCAATGGCTGGAAACACATTAGGGCGATAGCAGAGAAGGGACAGCCGCTGCTGTCCCTCCTGCTTACCCGGGCGGGTTTCTCAGGCAATCAGAGTGGACCCGCGGCGGATGTGGTGCACGCGAAACAGAAGGCTGTCGACAACTGGGCTGTAGACAGCCTTTGCTTGTGGTTACCTCTTGCATGCCAGTGCCTTGACCATGTCTTTGACTAATAGATCCTGAACCCCATCATATCTGGCCTCAACAGGGTCTACGGTAAACGACATCACTTTTCCAGCCTCGTCAATTCTAAACATGCCGTCTTCATAGGCAACAGAACCATACAGCCCGTCCTCGCCGCCATGGAGGACCAGGCACATCTTTCGTTAGTTTTGATCTAACCAAAAAAGAACACTCCGTTGGGAGTGTTCTTTTTTGGTGTTCACTATTGCGCGACCAACGGGTGAGTCTCATCAAGGTAAAAGACTCTCTTATTGGTGGATAAGGCATAGAGTATCTCGCTCTTGGTGCTGGAGCCGATATAACCTTCCTTGTTGATGACATAAATGGCATCCGCCATATCAATCTTGCGCTTATGCATATCATCGAGCATCACTTTGACATCATCCGTCAGAACGGTCTGATAATCGCCATCAGCCTGTCCAAAAAGTCCTACAGAGATTACAATGTTGCCTTGCAGGGTAAGTTCTTTTTGTGCTTTAAGAAATTCCTCTCTAAAACGTGTGCTGCCACACAGGGTAATAACAGGATAATTGCCAACCATCAAAATACCTCCTCTTTGACTTAGATCGCCTTCTGTCTGGGTTCGAAAAGTCCCCGCCCCATAATGCTAATTGGAGACTGCGATCGCAACCGCAGTCTCCGATGCAGGTTGCATAATCTGGTTCTCTGGCTCCCACCCGAACGCCTTTGTGCCGTGAGTCACTATACTCGAACAATCCCTCGAGCGCTCGGCTTCTCATCGGCCTTTGGTTTCGCGTAGACCTGCGTAGTGTCTTCCCGATAGGTCATCCCTCACTGTCACTCTTTCCCACATTATAGCGCGCACCTTGCCAAAGCGCCGCTGCCTAGTGTCATATTCGGCGTCCACGATGATCAGTACCGAGCACATGCGGAATGGTATAATGTGGGTGTAACAGAGGGGGTATGCAGAATGAGAAGGATCATCGGTGTCCTTACCGTGGCTCTACTGATACTGTCGCTTCTGCTTGGCTGCAATCGGACATGACCTACCGTAGAGCCACAGCAGCCAGTTGTGCCACCAGCATCCATCAACCGCCCAAAGCAGGTGCTACCTGCACCCGAGACTGTGTTTGTCAGTGTTGATCCAAAGGTCTCATGGCTGGATGAGATACCACAAGGTTGGATGACCATCACCGACCTAAAGACGATTACCGAGGTTCTCAATGGTGAGGCTGCGACTTTCAAGGGTAAACCACGTCCCTATACTCAGACATTCGCTCTGGCGTTTGAGACATTCAGGTCCCACTATCTACAGCCGGGTGCAACCGTTCCTGTATTGGCAATGTCGCAGACCGGTGAGCAGGCAATCGTTGTCATAGGTCTTGGTGGAAGCAAAGCAGCAGGAGCGTACATCAATCTTGACACGACTGATGGATCTCAGAATGTATCCTATTCAATCACCAAGCACGAAGTAAGAGAGCGGAAAACTTAGAGTTTGTGCGATAGCCCGCAGGCGAAAGCATCCATACACCTGGAATGCCGGGCCGTGTGGCGCCTGACGCATCATAAACGCCGTAGACACTCGTCTACGGCGTTGTTATGCTCTATGGGCTCAGTAAGGCTATGACCATGTACCGTCAAAAGCGCTCAGGGTTGTGGGGCTACATATCACCAGCACCAACAATCCACCTGACGGCGTCAAGAAGATCACGGGCTACATAGTCAGGGGTTACATGCGGCCAAGTGTGACGGTACTCGCCTAGCGATGAGTCGCCAAGGCCCGTGCGGACCAGAATTCTGACTGCTCCCACCGTGTGTGCAGCAACCATGTCGGTAGCCCCAAGATCCCCGATCACGGCAGTGCGCGTGAGATCCAGCCCGTGCTCGGTAGCAGCCCGATACAAGAGGCCAGGCTTTGGTTTGCGACACTCACACTCGTGCTCAGGGAGATGAGGACAAATGTACACACCATCAAAGCCCAGACCGTAGCACTGTGCAACAAGTTCGCCCTCCTGAACATCCCCATGCGAGATGTGCGTCTGGTTCGTGAATGCAAACACTTTGACTCCCGCATCCTTGAGCATGGATATGGCCTGTCTCGTGAAAGGATAGGGTTCGAAATCACGCGGGTGAATGTAGAAGCCATTACCGCCGATTGTCCCATCTCGATCGATGAACACTGCATCTATATGGCGCTGCTCTCCGCTCATCGTCCTACCTCCACGCCTTTGGTTACTCCGTTCTCCACTCTGGACCGTCACGCTTTGCCTAGGGCACGCTCACCTCGTCGCTTACCGGCTTCTGACCAGTACCCTTGTTGGTTCGCTGGAAGATGAACAGTGCGAGACCGCCACTTAAGCACGAGGCAAGGATGTCCTTCCAGTCGAACACTCCTCCGTGGAATGGTAGTAACTGCAGAAACTCGTATATGACCAGACCAATAGTCCATGTCTTGATGGCCGAGGTCTCCTCCGCTGCACCCTTGGGAGATGAAAACCCGAAGTTCAGGAACATGACGGCGGGAACAGCCAGGATATTCGGATAATAGTCCGCAAGCCCAAGGAAGTTGACTGCTTCATGACTGTAGACCGCCTGCCTGTAACTATAGCCAATGAAGTCTACGAACGCAATCCCAAGCAGGCACTTCACATATTGCTGGCGGTGGATCCTCATCTTCATTCAAATCAGCCTTTCTCATATCCGTTCACAGCACGTTTGACCTTTTTAAGGAATGATTCACTCGCGCCCAGATCCGTCTCGCCATCGAATGACTTGTGCCCGCCAATAGATGCTCGAATCGTCGTCTGGCCCGATAGGTTGCTGATGATGACGACCAGAGTGACATAACTGGTCACCCGGGCGTAATACTTGGTGAAGATCAGCAAGATCACCTGCCCTAACGAGCACTCTACCCTGTGGTCATCAATCAACACTCCCGCCCGAGTGTCGATGAGGAACCGTTGCTTCTCCCGAGTGATTGCTTCAATGATGATCTTGGCGGCATCCGCAGGGGAAAGCGAAACAACGAAGTTTCTTACCATCATCATCGCCTTCTTCTCTCATGAACTCAGAGGTACTACACCTAGGGGTTACGTGTATCCACCAGCCCAAACCTCTTCCCCAATGGGTCAAGGATGACGATGTAGTGATCATAGAATGGTGAGTTTCCCATCACGCCGTGCGCTCCTGATCCCTCGAACACGAGGTTAGTGGTGGATTGCTCGTAAAAGGCGTTCGGATGCCCTAACGACAACTCGCCCAGCATCATCTCTTCTTTGGTCGGTGCTCCGACGATCGTAATGATCTTGCCCCAGGATGGGACGTCTGCTCTCAAGTTATCGGCCTCATCCCCATTCCTACCAGTGACCTTTCTCCAAAGTGGTTGGTCAAGGGTTAGAGGCATTAGGCTTGCTCCTGTGTCATAGGCAACCTTAAGATCAACCTCACCGACTCGCGGCTGGATGACTAGCCAGGATCGCATCGTCTCAGCAGGGAAGAAACGCGCGCTATCCACCAACCCGTTGGGCAATTGGTCTACCGTGGTTGCTATGCCTAATCGAGCGTTTGGGAAATCCAATACCAGGATCTTGTCCATGAAGAAGTCCATTCCTAACGTCCCGATGCGAACATCGGTGGCGGACGGATCAATGGCTGCCCCCTGGTTTTCCATCGAGCATAGCCGGACATTGTGCGTATCGTATCCGGCGACCGCGGCATCTAACTCGACAACATCATAACCCTTGTCACGGCGGACTACTTTGTGTTGGATCCCAAGGCTGTTAAACGCGTTCCCCCTCACCTGCGTCGTAGCCCCAGTGTCCAACTGCATCCAATACCTATGGTCAGAGCCCCCAAACTGAATAGGAACGAAAATGGCGGCCTTCTCTTGAACCGCACTTGCAAACTCGAATGGAACCCATCGAAAAGGCTGCCAGGTGAACTCCTTAGTCTGGAGTATGTTCATGCTAATGCTCTTAGGACCACAGGATGTGAGACCCAAGGCTAAGGCTATGACCAGCAAGACGGCAGTACAACACCTTCGCATAGTAACTCCCCCTTACCTATCGGTTTAAAGTGCTTTGCGAGAGCCTTGCCGTGAGTAGCGGCTATGTTACCATGGGTCTCATCATCAAAACAACATTGTGCAACATCGAGCATACTCCACACAAAGTGCGGGATCAGTCGCAGGTCATCGATGGGGTGGAGTGGTTGATCAGTCGGGAACGTCAATGGCGATCGACCGTGAAGAGATGATAGGCCTGAGCCAACTGCATTCACTGTTACTAAAGCCCACTCCCAGAGTGGGCCTTAGTGTTATCCGCCGGGAGCCTCCTTCTAGGAAAGTGCTTACCCATTAGACTGCTACTGCTCATGGTTGTCCTTCGTGGGAATCTGACCTGCTCATAGCCCCTACTTCGGAATCGCCAATATCCCGTATACTCCCCAAGGCCCGATTATCCTGATTGGTATGTCCATCCAGACCTTGGCCACATCCGTCATCAGATCCCAGACCCACAGTCGATTGTCCTGGTCGAGATAAGCGACCGCAGTACCGTCGGGGGACCACCGGAGACCAGAGATGCTGTCTGGACGGTGTGTGAGGGACATGCCATCGGGACTTGTCATCATCTTTTTTGCATCGTCCCATGTATAGCCGGCAGGCGACAGTCTCGTCCCTCCCTCGCGACCTACTAACACCTCACCGGTTTCTAGGTTGAGTGAGAGAACCCTGGATAGCCATTTGCCATCATTATCGGGTAGATAACCCGTCAGTAGCAGGTGCCTGCCATCGCTTGAGAAGTAGATGTCATCACGACGTGGCTTGAAGAACCAATACTCACTCTTCCAGGCGATGTCAGGAAACTCTTTGAGAAGCGCACCATCATCCGAGTAAAGACGAACAGAGATAGGAACCCCCATCGTTTCCGGCGGCCCATCACTGATCTTGATTCGCTTGTCGGAACCTTTTGTCATGACTGCTAACCTATTTGTTGACCATGCTGAACCATATACTCTTACGTCCTTAGGTAACCCTAGCGAATACCGTGTGAGAGTCCCATCGGCTTTTATCACATATGCTGACTCCTCAACATCGACACTACGACCAACATTGATTGCTCCGTCATCAACCGCAAGGAAGGCTCCAGCCCCCTGACTCCAAAATGGACTCACTGCATCGGACGCTAGTACCTCGCTGGAGTGGGTGTAGACACGTAGCGGTAATGGGATGGCAACCTCTGTTCTCAAATCCACGATACTCATTTGCCCGGGTAAATAGTACATGTCACCACCAGGAGATATGAGGTAGTCGACAAGTCTATCTGTACGGACGAGCGTTTGCTGATCCGGCGATAACTGCATGCCAACCGTGTCGCTAGTGACCCTCGCGATTTCGGTCGTTTGCTGTGGTCCAGTAACTAACCATAGTGGTTGATCGGTCACGGCCCTCATCACAAAGCCTTCATAGACGTCGGTTGGAACCAAGATCATGCATGGCCGGTCAGTATCAAGGTTGACTTTCAGTTCGACCTCTTGATTGTTCTTCCATGCGAACTGCATAGGGCTCCCGTTCAACTGGCTGAGCGTAGCCTCCGCTTGACCGCGGTCGACTTCCCGGCTAAAGACAATACTGAGATGCTTGAGACCTGGCGCAACGGCGTATCCTCCAGGGTACTTCATCTCTGGGTGCTCTTTGCAGGTCAGCGATATGGTCACGTCGGAAGACAATGGCGGATAGTACTTAGGGTCGGGATCGGGCTTGGGCACAGTACTCGGCTGCGAAGTGCTCGCCGGCGCACTAAGCGGTGCGCTCGGAGCGACCACTGGTGCGAAGTCACTCTCGCCATTGACCAAGTGCGGGGGTTGATGCCCACACGCCCATAGGCCCCCCATCACAGCGATCAGCAATAACATAAGGGACGCTCTGAGTCTTTGACGCATCACCCTTTACCCTCCTCAAGTCCACGCTAGTGTGGACTGTGTCCGAACCCCCTTGGAGCATCTCCACTACTTTCATGCCCTCACAGGACTCACAGCCATATAGATGGCCGCTAGGATAACACTCGCCGTGAAGTTGTAGGCCACATGCGCGATTGCCCCCGGCACAATGCTTCCGCCGCACTCTTTCTCCATGACATGACCGAAGGCATAGCCCAGAATGAATGCGTTAATGACTCTGACGACACGATCAACAACAGATCCACCCATACTCACGTGGATCAGAGCGAAGATGATCGCTTGAGCCGTATTGCCATACCTATACCCTAGCCGAGCGATGAAACGCTTCGCAATAAGGCCTCGAAAGAGGATCTCCTCACCTACCCCGGACTGCAACGCAAAGAACGAGACGGAGATGATGTAGGTGGCGAGAGTAAAGCCATCCATATCAGCAGCCCTACCGCTATATCCGAACAGCACCGTCGCAATAACGACGGACAAGGTCCCGGCGGACACCAGAATGAGGAGCCGAGCCACCTTGCGAAAATTAGCCTGGCTCGGGGTGAACAGACCTATCCATGTCATGAACCCTCTAGTGCCACCCGATCCACCTGATATACCCCACCATAGCAGCGGGGCTAGTGTGAGAACCCCGATCTGGATCACTGTCTGGGCTAACAGAGTTAGGCAGAGTTGCCCTACGGTCATCGTGATACTCCTCTCTACTTAGGGATTGGAGCACTGGCTGTGTTCGCCAAATAACCAACCACACAGGACACAGCACGGCGCTTTGAGTCATTCGCTTGGCCATGGGACCCACAGACCTTGTTCCACCGACAACACCGTATATCGGATAGTGATCTCCCGTGGGGACTCTCCCGATATGCTCGCGGGAACTACTAAGGTAACACCAGACAATGGCGGGAGCCAAAAACCACTCGCATCACGAATGGCACCAGATCTCTCTATTACCTGTGGCAACCCATAGAACACTCCATCCGGATCGTCCATTCGTCGACCAACGCCTGTGCTACGTAACGGAAACATGCCCGAATTCCTCAGGCTCATGCGGCACTCACCATCACTCTTGGTCTCTACCCATTCGGTGCGAACAATCTTCAAGGGGCGCATCAGTGACCAGGTAAGGACGATGATGGTCAGTGCAGTGATAGCAATAAGGCATCGTCTTGACCTTGACACGTCTATCCACCTCTTCATCTACCATCATTACTTCAAATACATTGGGGGCACACACGCAGAAATGCTCAGTAGAGCCAACTGGCTTTCCCCCATGATCTCACCGTACCGTCTGCCATGAGTTCCAGCCAGGATGGATCACCAGAGTATACCGAGACAGCCATGTTCCCATTGAGCATGACGTGGCAACTGATGCCTCCTCGTAAAGACTCGATGACCGTCGTTGGGGTGCTTCCTGTCTCCATTGGCTGAATGACCCATCTCTCTGGGGCGGAGCCATACAAAATCAACTCCCCGTCTGCAATGACAACTGGGCCACCAGCGACCCATATTGGCAGGTTAAGGCTCTCAGGCTGGTTATTGGGGATGGTCCAAGAGAGACATCCGAAGTACCCTTGCCGCCCGCTCATGTAGCGGACCGTATGGTCGTCAGCCCAACCCAGAAGCCCGATGTAATAGGAACCGGCCACCTTCCCGGCGTTAGGTGGCCATGTCGTAATCTCGCCCGTCTCAATGTCGTAGACCCAAATCTCGCAAACCCTTGGCCCGTCAACGACATCGCGGTCATAGACCACGACGGCATAGCGTTCATCGGGTGAGATACTGACCCCGACGACGTAGTACAAATCCTCGGGTTTATTTAGTGCAGTCAGTTGAACACCCGGTCTCCATAGATATGCCTGCCACGGGTTCATGGCTGATACCAGGATTGTGTCACCTCGGAATGCCGCCGCCATCAGCGGGGGCAACTCGGGGATGGGTTCTAGCCGCCGCATAGACCAGTCAAACCAGTAACTTCCCTTTTCATCGCTCAAGAGGGCTTTACCGCCATAGACCCCATGAACTCTAGCATCTGGATCTAGAGGTAACGAAACTTCCTCGTTACCCTCAATGTACGAGACCTGACCCTCTCTACTGATCAGAACCCCTGGGAAGTTGGTTGGCGTAGCGTCGAAATATGGCTTCAGAGCATCGAAATTAACAGTCACTGCACTCGCATCAGCGACAGGCATAGTTGGCTGCACTTGAGTAGTTGCTGGCGGCACGGTTGTTCCCGAACAGCCTACTACAGCCAGAGCAAACATGATGGCCACGATGATGATCCTGCTTCTCGACCGCACCATGCATCACTCCAGTTGCCGCCTAGCCCGAGCAGAGTGCGGCTCTTGATCCTCATCTATGAAACCAACTATAGACGTAACAGGTCCAAAGGCGCTCGCGCCTTTGACGCAACCATTATTACTCTTCACCCCTAGACGTAGAGCCCTCTCGGCTGAGGAAGCCTCTTCACAGCCGGGCTCTCGTTTACAATCGCATCAATCTTGTTGATGGTCTCTATGAACGAGACCACGGCAGGGTTGGCCTTCCTGTCAAGCCTCAAGCCCCCGTTAAGATGTATCGCTTGTTCAGTAGTGAGGACTATGTACTGGGTCTTCCCGTCCATAGTGACGCTCAAAGAGGAGACGCCTGATGGTGTAATGTAGATGTTACCTTGGGCTGGTGGAAAGCCGGGGTGGTTCATGAAGTCGACCTCCATGAGCAGGTCATAGATCCTCGCCATCTGCGATCTATTCAAGCGCAGGTTGATGGTCTTCACACCGTCTTCAACCAGGTCCTTGGAATAGGTGTGATCGCGCGTATCTATCGAGTTACGACCACCGACACCCCACCTTGCCTCAAAGGCGAAGTCAGCAGGGACTCGCGCGGCCGCCTGGTATTCACGCAGCCACCACCAGCCGCACGACAAGAGAAGCCCGACGCCGACAATGATGGCGATTATCTTCCTCGTCTAGATCCCTCCTCAACCCACTATGTAAATCAACGTCCGCTAGTATCGTACAGAAGAAGAACTATGGGGTTACCGCCTCCCGGATCATCTTCAGCGCGACCTGTAGTGCGTCTTCGCCTGCTCCAATCTCAATATCTGGCTTAGTACCATACTCCACGTTTGACGACCCGTCTGGGTTGATCCCCATCTCGACACGGAACCTGACAACCAGTCCGCTCTCTGGCAGAGAGAAAAGTGCAGGAGTTGATCCCCCGCCATCTCCAGATGTACTCGTTCCGACCAGAGTAGCCCACCCCGTGCTTTTGCTATAGAACGCAAGATTCTCAGAAGACGAGAATACGCGCTTATCCACGAGCAGGAATACCTTTCCACTAAAGCCCACGGGGTCAAGAGGACTGACGGTAATATCACGCCTGATACAATGGCTGAACGAAGTAAGGAGTTCTGGTGAAGTCACTGATGACGGCACGACATCGATAGGTTTCCAAGCGGCCTCTGGCAGGAACCTGCGAGTAACATCTCCAGCCTTGAGAACGCTGTATCGGGTCAAGTGGAGCGGCTCCGTAATCAGCCGCCTCAGGATCCCGTCCAGCCAATAGAGGTCGCTGCCGCCGGAGTTGCCACGGATGTCAATAATGAGGTAAGGAAAATCGTTGATGCTCTGCACGAACTGGTCGAGTTTCGGCCTATCTGCCTCGATGTTTTGATGGCCGAAACTCTTCACTGCCATATACCCTATCTGACCAGGCTCGATGACCTCTGTCTCAAGTCCGCTTGGCAAAGAAGGAGATCCGGATGATCTTGATGACTGTGGTAGATCTCTCCACCACTGATATCTCTCCATCACTCTTGGTGCCGTGAGAACATCCAACCAGGGCTGAACAGGTTGCTCTTCTTTGAGGGCAAGAAACATTTCGAGCATGTAGTCGTAGAACTGCCCTGACACAAGGTCGGTATGGCCCTGCCTCAGTTCACTGAGGATCTTGGCAAGTGCATTTACGTATTGGACATCGTTCCGGGTCCGCTTGACACGGGCAAGATACTCATCATGCTTTGATAGCCAATCTAGGCCTGTCTGACGTTTGACGACATCAAATAGCGGATAGTTGGCTTCCATAGTCACATAGAGATACTCAAAGTCGGCGACCTTCTGCTCCACCGTGAGGTCGCCTTCTGGTGTACGATTGATGGCCAAGAAAAGAAAGGCAGCCACAATGCAGACGACCACCGAGATAGTCAATACAGGCTTCTTGAGGACATATCTCATGAACGATCACCCCATTGACGTGGATGAGGTTACCTGGAATATCCACATACTCACTTCGTCAAATTGGTATGAATACCTCTTGAGTGCACTGCATTATATCCCTGAATTGGCAGGATTTACATTACAGTGTCACGAATGAGACTCGTATCTGTTGAGTGCTGAACGCTTTGATAGGGTTTCATGCCCTGCAATGGCAGGAGAGCCGTCGATCTGCATTGCTTACGAGTGCGAGTGAATGGAGCGGCCAGGACCACCGGCCCGCCGCATGAGGCAGGCCCCCTTGAGGAGTCTCTGTACCGTGCACCATGATGTAGCAGTTTGGGGGCGCACTGCTCGACTCCCCCTCATTCTTCGGCAAGGTGTACTGCATCTGCTGAAGCCGCGACAGTGACAGGAGTGATCTCATGTGTGTCAGACGTCTACCAGCCATATTGACAACGTTCTTGATAACCGCTCTGATCGGCTTCTTGATAGCGGTTCAGTTTCGTACCCAAATACTGATTCGAACAACCCCTCAATCGCCTGATAGCATCGAGTCTCTGAACCTGGTGCTTGTTGAAACAGAGAAAGCGCGTGCCTTGCTCCAGCAGGAGGTCTCTGAACTTCGTCAACTGGCCGCTGCCAGTAATGTGGTTGACTCTTATGGAAAAGTCTCCTCGCTGACCGAGCAAAACCGTAGCCTTCAGCAATTTGCTGGATTGACATCAGTGACTGGGCCAGGGGTCATCATCTCTGTTTCGGCCATTTCGACTCCGAAAAACCCTTACAGAACTGTCCTGAGCCCGGATCTTCTAGTGCTAGTGAATGAACTCAGAGCGGGTGGAGCCGAAGCAATAGCCGTCAATGATCAACGTTTGGTGGCAAGTTCAAGTATTTGTGATACTGGGTTGGGCATTCGGGTTAACTTGACACATGTCAGCCCCCCTTATGTTATTAGGGTTATTGGTGACCCCGATATGCTTGAGAAAACACTGTTAATGAGAGGCGGAGTTGTTGACAACTTAGCCCCCCAGGGTATCGTAGCCACTCCAGTTAAGCAAACCCAAGTGCGGATACCTGCCTGGGATGGCACCATTAGCCATCGTTTTGCTGTACCAAAGAAGACGCCCTGATAGCCCAAAGCATTGTAGCCAGGGCCATAGGCTATGCGTCTACAACTTGAATGTCTGGATGCGGGCCACACTCAACGCTATGGGCATCCGGCACACGATC
Organism: uncultured Clostridia bacterium; assembly: GCA_964402415.1. Taxonomy (GTDB): domain Bacteria; phylum Bacillota; class JAAYKD01; order JAAYKD01; family CAYOCI01; genus CAYOCI01. The sequence continues at coordinate 863 of CAYOCI010000069.1, read as the reverse complement.
GTTTCGTAGAGGTGCACACTCTGCGGCCTACTCGGCTTACCTCTGCCCGAATTTCTCAGTCCTGATGTCAGCGCCGTCTATCAATCCGTCCGCCAACCGCACATGCCACGTGATGGTCGTGTGGGTTAAGTTCTGGAGAAGTACGTTAACCTCACCGGATGCACCCAGAATCTCGTCTATGCACTTTCTACTGATCGTATCGCCCCAACCAGCGGTCCGTCAGGTGCTCGCCAACTCACTGCAGACGATGTCCCGCTCCTGGAAGCCCACCGGCCAATGATAGCACGCTTCCTTACCAAGGCCGACACGCGAGTGGGGGTTCTCGGGATAATCGGGGATGAGCAATGGGTGGCGGACGCAACTGCCGTCCCCGCCCAAGGTCAAGAGTATTGGAGCATCACGAACGCGTACACCCGAGAGGACCAGCGTAGGAAGGGCTATGCAGCGCAGGTGGTTAGCCGCTGTCTGGACTATGTCCGCGAGCAGGGTGGACGACTGGTGGTCTATGAATGCGACAGCAGGAACATCGCATCTCAATGGACCGCTGAGGCTCTCGGCTTTGAACTTAGGTGTGTCCAGTATGAGTGAGAAGGGGGGCTCCATACCTAATCGTCCTCCTGGAGTGGGGCTCCTGAAGCAAGTATGGCAATAGAACTGGGATCGTGGAGGACGTGTGCAATCAATGGAAGATCGAGAGAAGGTCAGGCAGGTCTGGGGGGGCGCTATCGGTGGTCTGCTGATGGGCACCAAGAGATGACTATCTGCGGCAGGTCTAGAACGGGACCGAATGAGTTGTCTTGCTTGGCTATTACTTGGCAGGACTTGGACCCCGTCACAGGGATCAAGCAGCAAACTGGAGAGAG
>CAYOCI010000068.1:0-22264 GCA_964402415.1 uncultured Clostridia bacterium | reverse complement strand
GCTTGTCCATCGCCTGCCTGGAGCAGCAGAACAGGCCGCCGTACATCTGGATCGATGCGCTCAGAGCGTTGCCATCACCGAATTCGATCAGCAGCTGGTGCTTCTTGGGACGGGGCTCACCGCGCATATGTAGGCGTAGCTTAGGACCGTCATTGAACCAAAGCGACAGGTCATCGCCGAGTTCCAGCTCAACGATCCCGCCCCGTGCCTGGGCACCAGTGATAGTCCGGCCTCGCAGTCGATCGGCATAGTCCTCCGGCGCGCCGGAATACCACGCAAACTTATGCGGCGAGGCTCCTGCCACGGCAGAGCTTATCTGTCTCCCCATGAGGTTCTCGCGTAGCTGGCGGGCCAGCGTCATGGCTTCAGGTAGTTCGATCATGCTACGTCACTCCTTACCTCTTGGCGCTCAGTACTTCTACTACCTACCATAGGATTGGTGGGTTAATTTGTCAATCCTCCACTTACTCTTGTTTGCCACCAGATGGTTGTACTCAGCTCCACTTGGGTTTTACACATCCGCAGTTCGACATAGATAGAAGAGTGGCGGTTTTTGCAGCCTCGCTATCATAAATGGGGAGGGATTCGGTTTGGACCAACGGGTTGTTCTTTCTGGCAATCAGGCGGTCGCGCGTGGCTTTTGGGAGGCTGGGGGTGTGGTCGCCGCCAGTTACCCGGGCTCGCCGACGGTAGAGATCATGGAGAGCCTGATGGAGTGTGAGGGGATCCATAGCCAATGGGCGACCAATGAAAAGGTGGCACTGGAGATCGCCATCGGTGGAAGCTTCGCGGGCGCACGGTCGATGGTCTCCATGAAACACGTCGGGATCAATATCGCCTCTGACCCCTTCATGACCTTCACCCAAGTTCGGACCAATGGTGGCTTTGTACTGGTGGTCGGTGACGATCCCGGCCTATCCAGCTCACAAAATGAACAGGATAGTCGCTTCTACGCCAAGTTTGCCAATGCTGCCCTCTTGGAGCCGAGTACAGCCCAGGAGATCAAAGACTACGTCGGTGAAGCGTTCCGAATCAGTGAAGAGTTTGGTACTCCTGTGATTCTCAAGCTGACCACGACCCTCTGTCATAGTCGAGCCGTGGTTACCTTGGGCGAAAGAGTTGAAACGACGGTCCCTGGTTTCGTCGAGGACCAGGCCCGCTACTGCATGCTTCCCCCCTATGCCCCCAAGCAGCAGCACTATATGCAGGAGCGATTGCAGAAGCTGCAGGAACTGAGTGAGTCTTCTCCGCTTAATACCTACCTCGACAGCGGTCGCCGCGACACTCTGATCATCACCAGCGGGGTCTCGTATGAGTACCTCAAGGAGCTAGATCTGGGCCTCTCTGTGGTGAAGCTGGGGATGAGCTTTCCCGTGCCGATTGAGAAGATCCGCCAGATCGCCGCTGAGTATCGACAGGTGCTGGTGATCGAAGAACTGATGCCATTCATGGAAGAGATCCTGAAGGCCAACGGTATCGTAGTCGAGGGCAAGCGCTTCTTCTCCTTCACCGGCGAACTGACCACCGATCGGATCAGAGAAGGCTTGTTAACCTCGGGGGTAATCGCACAAGACAGCAAGGCCGTCCCTCTGGAGTCTGTGAAGCTTCCTCCGCGAACCCCGATGCTCTGCGCAGGTTGTCCCCACCGTCCGATCTTCGATATCCTCAAAAAGGCCCGCGCCACGGTTGTCGGCGATATCGGCTGCTACTCCTTGGGGATTCTCGAACCCTTCGAGGTGCTTAAGACCAATGTCAGCATGGGAGCCTCGCTGGGGATCGTGCAGGGAATGGCCAAAGCCCAGCGTCAAGCGGGTAAGGTCAGACCCCTGGTGGCGACCATCGGAGACGGGACCTTCTTCCATTCCGGCCTCGCCGGTTTCGTCGATCTGGCCAAGACCAAGGAGAACATCACCGTCATCGTTCTGGACAATCGTACCACGGCCATGACCGGCGGGCAGGTGACCCCAACCACCGGTAGCTACACCGGCAACGAAGAGCTCTATCACGCCAGCATCCCTGAGATCCTCAGGTCCTTCGGCATCGCTGATATCACTGTGGTCGACCAATTTGAGTATGACCGGACCAAGCAGGTTATAGCGGGCGCCATAAAACGTGAAGCCCTTTCAGTGGTGGTCACCACCCGACCATGCGCCCTCAACTTCAAGATCAGGGAGTCCCACTTCTACGTCGACCGCGATCTCTGCATCAGCTGCCGGACCTGTATCCGTGTGAACTGCCCACCCATCTCCATGAAGGTCTACCCAGGACAGACCACCAAGAACTCCTATATCAACCCGGATATGTGCGTGGGTTGCTCGGTCTGCTCGCAGGTCTGTCCGGTGAAAGCGATCAAGAGATCGCAGCAAAAGGAGTAGGGGGTGGGAGATATGACAACGACCAGTGTGTTAATCGCAGGGGTAGGGGGGCAAGGCCTAGTGCTTGCCACCAAGATTATCGCCAACGTCGCCTTCAGGGAGGGGCTCAATGTCAAGACCAGCGACGTGATCGGCCTCTCACAGCGCGGCGGGATGGTCTGGGGGAGCGTCCGCTTTGGTGAGGATGTCTGCGCGCCCCTGATCCCGAACGGTAGCGGCGACTTCTTAGTCGCCATGGAGGAACTGGAGGCGCTCCGCTGGACTGAGCGCATGAGGCCAGGGGCTACGGTCATTCTTAACCGCGAGGTGGTCTTCCCCAATCGAGTGCTAATCGAGAAAGAGGACTATCCTCAAGACATACCGGCAGCGCTGTCGGCACAAGGGTTGATGGTCAAGGCGGTTGACTCAAAGACCATCGCCAAGGAGATCGGCAACATCCGACTGGCCAACACTGTGCTGCTGGGCCTTTTGTCCAGCTATCTGGCCTTTGCAGTGGACTCGTGGGCGGAGATCATTAAAGAGAACGTCCCCCCAAAGACCATTGAGCAGAACCTCGAGGCCTTCAGCAGGGGGCGTACGTTGGCGCAAGGGTGACGTGATGCCCGCGGCCCGCAGCCCGTAGTGTGTGGTCGCACACATAGGTCTCTTTCATCCCTAGTGGTGCGCCGCATGGCGACATGGGAAGCTAGTATCGACAACCAGAGAGGCAGGCCGGGCGACCGGGCTGCCTCTCTGCTCTGCGAGATCACTTAGGAAGGATTTTGCCGCCATTGACTAGAATCAGAGACCATCCATTCGTTCATTCGTAACCGTGGCAGTGACGATCTGCTATCGGTGGGGAGGCTAATCATGCTTACCATAGCTATCTTGGCGGCCATGCGCGCCGAGTTGGAACCGTTTCTACATTTGGGTATGGGCGGGCAGGTCAACGACGTGCTGGTGAACCGGCCGGTCTATCTCCAGCAGGCTCGCTATCAAGGGACCGATGACCACCCCATCGAGGTCCGCTACGCTCTGATGGTCTGTGGGGTAGGCAAAGTTCGCGCTGCCTCCGCTACCCAAGCACTGATCGACCGCTACGAGCCGGACTTGCTCCTAAACGTCGGCACAGCGGGTGCTCTCCGGCCAGATGTCGCAATCGGCGATATCGTGATCACGCTGGCTCAGCACCAGCATGATTCGCAGCTCTGGGAGCGATTTGTCGCTCATTCCCACGAGGAGCTCTCCCGGTTCATCTATGATGAGCTGAAGCAACAGGATGGGCCCTATCGTGTCCATATCGGCAATGGGTGTGCCGGCGACATCTTCCAAGACAACCTGGGGGCCAAGCAGCGCTTAGCGGAGCAGTTTGGAGCCTACTGCGTGGATATGGAGTCAGCAGCCATCGCTGATATCTGCGCGGTCAACCAAGTCCCCTTCTGCGTGATCCGTTCCATCTCCGACAGCCTGACTGGAGCCATGGGCGAGTTTGATGCCAACTACGAGCGCGTCTCCCGCCAAGTCGCCGAGGCGCTGCGCCCATTGATGGGCAAGATCGTAGTCAAACTGGCCGAGCAGTCCGCGAGACCCATACCACCTGGAAGCTGCAGTGCGGGCTATCGGTTCACAGGGCTTACGACCCCGCGGCTCAGATTGCGTCGCTTCCGGGCGGAGGACGCCGCATTGCTGCAGTCCTATCGCGCCGACCCCGAGGTGGCTCGCTACCAAGGCTGGGATGAAGGCTACAGCCTGACCAAGGCGCAGTCGTTGATCAGAGAGATGGCAGCCTTCGACCCTGGATACTTGGGCACCTGGTTTCAGATGGCGATCGAGTTCAAGGAAACCGGCTCGGTGATCGGCGATATCGGCGTTCACACCATTGCCGAGGACCCCAGTCAGGTGAAGGTAGGCTACACTCTCGCCCGCGCACAGCAGGGCAAAGGTCTTGCTACGGAAGCGCTGTCAGCACTCCTGGATTACCTCTTCACCGAGATGAAGAAGCACCGCGTGCTTGCTTATGTGGATATCGACAATCAGCGCTCCATCCGGCTCCTGGAACGTCTTGGCTTTCAGCGGGAGGGGCATCTGCGCGAGAGTAGCTGGTCCAAGGGCGAATGGCGGGATGACTACCAGTACGCCATCTTGGACAGTGAGTGGCTGAATCGGGGGTAGATGAAAAGAAGTTAACAACGGGGTCTGACCCCGTTGTTAACTTCTTTCTTACCGTGACCGCTGGTTCTGTCCCCCTCTGCCTCCGCTCCTGCGGAAGTAGCCGACCGGTCCGGTCTTGGCGGCGGGGTTCTGGGGCTTACCCTCACGCCTCGGCGGCCTGGCGGGTTCCGGCGTCTCTTCTTCCCCACCTGCAGTGAGCGGGTAGGGATGGTCTTCCACGACAGGGATCGTCCTGCCGATCAGCTTCTGGATATCCTTGAGATACGCCTTCTCCTCCTCATCGCAGAGGGAGAGCGCCACCCCACCTAGGCCAGCGCGGCCCGTTCGTCCAATCCGATGCACATAGGTCTCGGGAACATTGGGCAGTTCGAAGTTGATCACATGGGAGAGCTCTTCCACGTCGATCCCACGGGCGGCGATATCAGTGGCGACCAAGACTCTGGTCTTCCTCTCCTTGAAGTTGCTGAGGGCGAGCTGTCGCGCTGTCTGCGACTTGTTGCCATGGATGGCCTGCGCCTGAATTCCCGCCTTGACCAGTTCCTTGGTGACCTTGTCGGCCCCATACTTGGTACGGGTGAAGACCAATGCCGAGATAATCGACCTATCTCTCAATAGGTGGATCAGCAGGTTCTTCTTCTCCTTCTTGCCGACGAAGTAGACCCGCTGTTCGATGGCCTCTACGGTCGACGAGGCTGGCGTGACCTCGACCCGGACTGGTTTGGTTAGGAGCGAGTTCGCCAGATCTGAGATCTCCGGGGGCATGGTGGCTGAGAAAAGCAAGGTCTGCCGCTTCGGGGGCAGTTGAGCAATTACCCTGCGGACATCGGGCAGAAAGCCCATATCGAGCATGCGGTCAGCCTCATCGAGGACAAAGAAACGGACATGCTGCAGTTTGACGTAGCGCTGCTGGATAAGATCAAGCAAGCGTCCGGGAGTGGCAACGAGGATATCCACCCCGTTTTCAAGCGCCCGCGTTTGTGGGTGCTGCGAGACCCCGCCGAAGATGACGGCATTGGTGAGGTCTAGGTTGCGCCCATAGGCGTCAAGGCTCTCGCCGATCTGGATGGCGAGCTCGCGAGTGGGGGTCAGGATCAACGCCCGGATCGGTCGCCCCCGCCCACGAGTGCGCTGTTCACTGAATAGCCCCTGTAGGATGGGTAGGGCGAAGGCCGCTGTCTTACCTGTGCCGGTCTGGGCGCAGCCCAGCAGGTCCCGTCCGGCCAACAGTGGTGGGATGGACTGCTCTTGGATGGGAGTAGGTTCGGTGTAACCTTCAGTCTCCAGCGCCTTCAGGATCGGCGCGATCAGGTTTAGGTTCGTAAATGACACTGTCTCTCCTTCTATCGTGGCTATCGTAAACTTTAGTTGCCCTCTAATCTATCTGTCCACTCCTGTCGTATGCAAAGCACCAGGTTCAGATAGCAGCGAGAATCTGATTATCTAGCACCTAAGAAGCCACTACGTTATCCGTGCCTATCCAACCATAAGGCGGAAAAGGCCGGTTGTCAACAATCTGCCCAATTATTGGCACACGGATGCATTTAAGGCAGCAGCGCGCCCAGGGCTCCGGCGCCCACGATCAAAATGATCGGGTGGATCTTGGTCTTGATCAGCGCCAGCATCACTGCTGCAGCCGTGATCATCGGGCGGTAACCGCTACGAAAGGCTTCTTTGCCCACCAGCCAGGCCGCCATGACGATCAGGCCGACCACTGCAGGCCGGACCCCAGCGAAAAAACGGTCCACCACTGGGAGTGAGCGATAGCGGCTCATCAGCCATGTCAGTGCCAGCACGATGATCAGTGACGGCAACACCACACCTGTGGTGGCTGCAGCGGCGCCCGGGATGCCCGCCACACGATAGCCAACGAAAGTGGCCGAGTTGACCGCGATCGGCCCTGGGGTCATCTCCGCGATGGCAACGACGTCCATGAACTCGGTCAACGTCAGCCAACCATGGTTCTCAATGATCTCCTTCTGAATGAAGGCGATCATGGCGTAGCCGCCACCAAAGCTAAAGGCACCTATGCGAAAAAAGGTCGCAAACAGATCAAGAACAAGACTCATGCCCGCTCAGTCTCCTTCCGTCGCAAGAACACGAATACCGACCCCGAAACCAGGATCACCAAGGCAGGATGAGGATCAAGAAGAAGTAATGCCGCCACTGCTGTGATGAAGATCGCCCAGATCAAGCGGTTAGTCAGTACCTTCTTCGCCAGTTCATAGGCGGCATGCGCGATCAGGGCCACGACCGCTCCCCGAACGCCGTCAAAGACGCGGCTGACGGTGGGGCTCTTGTCCAGGGTGCCAAACGCGATGGCGATGATCAAGATAATCAGAAATGAAGGGATGGTCACTGAGACGGCTGAGACAACAGCACCCCGGAAGCCAGCCAGCCTGTAGCCGGTATAGACACCCACATTCACAGCGATCGGCCCTGGCGCCCCTTGCGTGACCGCGATGGCGTCAACAAACTCCTCTTCGCTCATCCAACCGGTCTTGTCGACGAGCTCGATCTTGATTAGCGGGATCATGGCGAAGCCACCGCCAAAGGTGAAGGCGCCTATGCGCATGAAAATCACTGCTAGCTTCAGTAACAGCTGCGCCCGGGACGGCTTTTTGATCTCTTCTGATGCTGACATCGACAGGTCTCCTTTCCGTGGCTGCCTCTACTGCGATCCGCTGCACAGCTCCTCCAGAACTCCCTCTTTGTTTCTTGGACATCAGCAGGGCAATCCCTGCCGTGGACCAGTAATGGGCACCAATGTAATGTGACAAAGCCCACGCTGCACTTATTTGGCGTGGGCTTGCAACTACCTGTGTTCACAGTGTCAGGATTGACGCGCTGAAGCCGTTCTCCTCGAAGGCCCGCGCCATATCGCCTAACACTCTGTGGACCCACCCATGATCGCGGGTAAATAGGAAGACCACCAGCAGCATGTCGGTAACGCCACAGGTCACTTGCGTGCGTACAGAATCAACGATCGGGCTGCCAAAGGGACCTATATTGTCTACCAAGACAGGCTTGTCCGCCATGTTCATCAGGCGTCCATTGAGGGCTTGGTAGCTCTCCCCTTCGCGGCCCAGACGGCAGACTACATCACCCTGGATGGCAGCGCGATTCAGCAACCCCAAAGGGCTGGCACAGCAAACAGACCAGTAGTTGCCGAGGTCGACCGCCATGTTCACCGAGGGCAGAGCATCGCCCTGCAAGATGCGCTTGATCAGCGCCTCGGATGAGGGACGATAGCGGGTGGGGTCGATATGTAGCGTGCGGAACGCATCGCGGCATTCCTTGACCCCAGGGATTGTCAGCATGGTGCTTCGGTCATAGCGGGCTCGCAGCTCTTCAGCCTGGTCGTTCATCTCCTTGGTCAGTCGTTCCGGAGTTAGGCCGACTACCCCATCGGTCAGCGAGATGACACCCATGGTCATCTGCGGGAGTCGGCGTTGCAGTTCTGGTGCTAGGATTGCTTGCTTAGTCATCTCCATCGTCTCCTGGTTCTAGCGGGTTTCTACCCCCATCCATTGGTCAGGGTAATCGGCTAGATGCTGTAGATCGTTAAGGAACTTCGCCGTGTGGTAGCCGTCTGCTACGGCGTGATGGACCTGGACAGAGATCGGCATCAGCGTTCTGCCGCTCTGCTCGAAGAACTTACCCCAGGTGATGATTGGCGACAGGTAACGGCCCTTGGTCAGGATGTTGAGGTTGAAGCCAGTGAAGCTTACCCAGGGAATGCAGGAAACAGTGAAGCTATTGGCCGGAGACCTTCTGGTAGTTATGCCTTTCACATCCCGGTACTGGAGCATGTCAGCGACACAGTTCTGATAGAAGACCGGGAAGTCCTCGCTGAAGTCTGTATAGATGTAGGAGAAAGTCTGATCATCATCATGGAAAATGGGGTATTCCGCGCTCATAATATCCCAGTAGCCCAAGCGTTCCTCGCTGTCAAAGGCGAAGCGGAAGTTGCGATTGTGATTCACCGCCCTTGATACGATGTAGATGGCGGTGGGATAGATCCTCAGCCCTTTGGACTTAACAGAGTCAAGGAGCGCAGTGATGTCGATATTGGCCGTGATATTGTGAGTGCAGTTGGCCTCGGTCATGTAGTGATGAAAGTACTCTCGCCTCTCCCAACTATCCATATCGATTAGGTTGAAACCCATGGGATACCCCTCCCCGATACTACAGTGCCCATCCGAACTGGTAATCCGCCGGTAGAATTCAAGATACTGGCCCGATCTCCTGCTCCGTACTGTTGGCCGCCAGCGCAGACGATGCACAGGTATCATGATATCACAACACGACAGATAAGCCCTACCCGACGAGTCACTCGGGTAGGGTCTATCGGCACCAATATCATTCCGCCCGCATCAGGGCGTGGAGCAGTTCAGGATAGTATTCCTCAAAGGTCGCATAGCGGTGGCGGTCGGCATCATACTTCCTGATGGGGCCAAGAAGCTGGCCAACAGCACGAAATCCCTTGAGCTCGTCGTTAGCCAACTCCGCATCCCCCTTCTCGCTACTGTCACGATAGGCGAAGTGTGCGGTGATAGCGCGTATCATGTACTCGTTGACCACGTCATTCCACTCACCGTAACCGGATCTGGCGCTGACCTCAGCAACCAGGTCGGGGCGCGCCAGCCGATCCACTTCATCGCGATGCTTTTCTGTCAAAGGATTGATGAAAGAATGGCTCAGCTCATGGGTCAGCATGCGGTCGAAGTAGCTTTGGGTGCCAAAGGTAGGCAGCCCGTTCTCGACCGCCTTAGGGCCGAGGATGCTGTAGATATTTGCTGTTCCGTCCGAGCACTCCAGGTGCGGCCCAAAACCCACGCTACCGTAAAGCGGAACTATGATAAGGGTGTAGCTCTTCTGTCGCTGCCCGTAGAACGCCTCAAGGTTCTCAACATACGGCTTGGAGCCGATGGCCTCACTGGTCGCCTGAACTATCTGCCTGTGGTAGGGCTGATGCGTGGCGTAGAAAGACGGGAAGTCCGCCTGCCGGCAGAAGTCTTCCAGCGCGGCAACAAACCCCTTAAGGCTCTCCCTCCCCCCTGCCCGGTTGACTAGGAACTGGTTCAGATAGATATCAGGGTGTAAGTTGAAGTCGGGCAACAGATAAAGCATCGCTTCGGGAGGAGCCCCAAAGTAGAACGCAGGAGCCTCGGGGGTGTAGGGGCGCTGGCTGAGCCGGTCGAAGGTCCGGATGGCTTCGTGTTCTCGGAAAGCACCGAAGCTCTCCTCGACCTCGGAACGATATCTGAAGCTATGCTTGGTCATGATCATGGGGTATTTACCAGCGTATTCGCCGAGGGATTGAACAATGGACAGTAGTTCCATACGCGGGTCGATGGAAACGGTCAGCAAGTGCTTAGTAATCGAGACCGATCTTTGCGGGCCGAGTTCTCCCGCCATAGCATGATTGAGCGTATATCTACCTGTCATACTTCATCCTCCATCTCTGTTGAGGCGGTATGGTTATTTCGTATCACTGCGCCGCCGTCATCCGTGCAACACTGGTCGATTGTTCCGGCGAGTTTACCAGGAAGTCCTTAATTCCAGGCGAAGCGGCGTAAAGCTCACCGCCGACCATGTTCGCCGTGCCCGAGATCAGGAAGATGACGGCCGCGGGGACGATATCGCCGAAGAACCCTGCTAGGCCTTGCGAAACCGGCTGTAGGCTGCTGGAGATGGCGTTGAGCAGGCCAAAGACCTTGCCGCGATGTTCGGGAGCAGTCGCCTTCTGTAGGGCGGTGAAGAGATGGATATTCGCCACGCTGTTGAAGAACCCGCTGGTTAGGAAGTGATCTGAACCCCGAAAAGTGGACACGATAGAAGAGCCCTTATGTATCTCCTGCATGGCTCCGGTATGTAACCGGGGCCATGTCATTGAGGCCAGACTGAAAACGCGCATTGTTGTAGAAGTCCATCCAATCATCCAGTCCCCTCAGAAACTCCTGTTCCATCAATGGGGCATCGTTATAGACGTACTCGCACTTGAGGTGGCTGTGGAACGATTCGATGACGGCGTTATCAAGACAGTTACCTCTTCTTGACATGCTAGCGGCAAGTCACGTCCGGTTATCCTCCACTTCATCGCGTTGGCCACCCTTCTCAACTCCTAACGCAAGTAAGTCGCGAAGGGGAATGCATAGGTTCATTCGCTGACGAGATACACCGAAATGTCAAAGACGCCGACGTCGGTCGGCGCCTTGCGTTCCTCTTCAGTAAGCTCAGTTTGTGTTACAGCAGTGGCAGTAATGGAGGTCGAAGGTCCATTCGATAGAGCATGTAGACCCGCTGGTTCCACCAGTGCAATTGGCGGTGATGCTCTTAACATCCGGCACGGTCAGGATGATCGCCAAAGTGCTGTCACCAGGGGTAAAGGACCGATGCTTCATGCGACCGTCGCATTGATGGAAAGTAAATGTCACTGTGCAGTCTGTAGGGTCTATTTGCACGAAGAAGCTGCCATCGGGTGGGGTATCGAGCACCGACTGGTAAAGCGTGGTCGGACCACTGCCACAGGACCTCTCAAGAAAGCCAAAGGCAGCGTCATTGACTAGATGGCAGGTCATTGCCATGAGAACTCACCTCCCCGCAACAGTAGCTCGGATAGCACAGATAGTTCATCCAAGCGAGCGGCTTCCACAGGGGATGAAACCGCTTCCCTCGGTTTGCCCCACGAGGGGCGAGGGACGAGGGGCAAGGGGCTACTTCAGGTTAACAGCACTTGCACCAACGAAGCAGCAGGCTGTAAAAGCCCTCACAGTCACTGCCATTGCTCCCACTGCAGGAGAAGGTAATCTTCTCCAGACAATCGACTGTGAGGTTAATCGTGCGGTTGGTGTCTTCAGGGGCGATGGTACGGACAATGGGAGCTTGGTCGTTGCTCTCAACGGTGACGGCAAATGTGCAGGTGCTCTCAAAGAGAAAGACGGATAGCGTACCGGTGACACGGGTGCTGCTAAAGAGCGACTCGTAAGCCACGTAGGATTCGCCGCACTCGAGGTCAAAGAACATCCCCGAACCGCCTTCAAATGAAGGTTCGTTGACGACCTCACATCTCTTGATCCGCTCGGCCATGGGGTTCACCTCCCTCGATTCGTTATGGGTCATGCTGCCCATCTCTGAGTCCAGCCGTCACTGGCGGCTCTCCAGCGTCAGAGTGAGCTGTATACCGATCTTCTGACCCTGACGGTTGATGCCAGTCTGGTAGATCGAGACCTTCGGTTGCGACTCCGAGAGATCCACAGTTAGCGCATCGACTGGGCGCGCAGCGGGGTACTCCAAGCGGCTCTTCACATCATCGATGTGGGTGCGGTTATCCTTGGCAGAAGCTGCGGCTTGTAGCCTTCTGACAAAGAACGGGTCCCGCGTGGCGATACGCAGCGCTCGTTCGACACTGCGGACAGCCTGATCAAGGGGGCGCTCCATATATGTCCCTCCCTTCGGCTTACCTCGTGAGGCATAAGGTCTGGAGATGGCTCAAGGCAAGCAGTCTAGCCTTCACAGCAATGACAATAGTGAAAATCGAAGCTCCAGAAGATGGTACACTTGGACAGTTCTTCACCACCCGAACAGGTCGCCGTAATGCTCTTAACATCTGGTACGGTTAGGAGGATAATCAACTCGCCCTGCCCAGGCGTGAACGACCTTTCCATCTCGCGACCACCACACTGATGGAAGGTCAAGGTTACAGTGCAGTCAGTCGGCGACAGCAAAGCAGAGAAGGTACCGTCGGGTGGGGTGTCGAGAACTGACTGGTAGAGGGTTGTCGGGCCACTGCCGCACAGTTTGTTGAAGACCGAACCAGAGACTGTATCGTTAACCAAGCGACACGACTCCGCCATGTGAATTCACCTCCTGTTTTCGGTGCTCCAAAAGAGGAAGATGAGCCATCTAGTGAGGCTACAGTTTAGGTGCCTCTACCACTCGGCAGTGCCATCGAAGATGAAACCTGTCCCTACGCCCACCCACTAGGGACTAGGGACGAGGGACGATATTGGCTGCATTCAACCGCTCATCCTCCATCACAACTGTCGCTCGTGCCCACTGCTGGGCACTGCCGACACCGCACCTAGCCGGTGCTAGTTGTGATTGCGGTGAGCGTGGACATCGGGCGCAGCATAGCGACGCCCCTACAGCAGCCACGTCCGACTAGCAGCATTTGCACCAGTGGACAGTCAGCGTATAGTTTCCTTGGCAGAAGTTCCCGGAACCACCGGCACAGGAGAAGACAACCTTCTCCAGGCAGTCGATAGTGAGGTTAATCAGGCGGTTGGTCTCAGCTGGTGTGATCGTACGAACGATGTCAGGTTGATCCTTGCTCTTCACGATGACGCTGAAAGTGCAGTCGGTTGAGTTGACAAAAACGAATAGGTTACCAGTGACACGGGTGTCGCGAAAGAGTGACTCAAAGGCCACATACGATTGGCCGCATTCAATGGTAAAGAATGGAACCAGAGCATTTTCCACGATCGCGGGTTCACTTATGACCTGGCATGCCTTGATCCGTTCGGACATGGGGTTCACCTCCTTCGCGGATGTGACATGAGCTCCAGCAAAGGGCGGGGCACCCTTTCATCATAGACTATGGCTCGAGGCCCGCGACGGTGAGGCCCATGTGGTCCTACAGGACGCACTCACACGTGTGAGCACGGTTGCGCCTTCGGACTTCTTCGCCGGCACCAGACCATCAGAGGGGCAATATCCTGTAGTGATGACCGCGGGCGTTCTTATCTAGAGGTGCTGTCAACGCCACAGGCGGTACCAGAGGTTATGGTCCAAAGGAGATGGGGATATGTCGGGTAGAGACGCACGACCTGTCTTGGGGGCACTAATCGCCCCATCCACCGCTGAGGCAATCATCGCTAGGACCCTAGCAGCGCAGACCAGCGCCCATGTGGAAGCGGTCCTCCAGGCGAAGCCAGAGCTAGAGCAACTGATTCTCTATGCAGCAGAGGGCTACAACCATTTGCTCGACGCCACCGAGCAGAGGGATGTCACCGCCTACTTCTTCACCCTGCGCGACGTCGACCTCCATCGTCGTACGGTGACCGGTTGGGCGCGTGAGGGCGGGCAGTGGGTGAAGCGACTTGTTCCCTGGCCGGATGTCTTCTATGATCAGGCCAAGCGCGTCGCCATGGGGCAGGAAAGCCAGGCTCTGCAAGCCCTCTACGCCAGCTCCATACCGATCAACTCGGTGCGTAGTTTAGGCAAGTGGAGCTGCTGCAACGTTCTAGCCAGATTTCGGGATCTACTCCCCCTGCTCCCTGAGACTGTTTTCTATCAACAGCCCGAAGACCTACTGTCCATGCTCAGGCGTCACCGCAGTGTCTATGTGAAGCCGGAATGGGGCAGCACCGGACGGGGGATCTCCAAGGTCTGGACCAGGGGGGAGGATCGGTGGGGTTGGCAGGAGTCAGTCCGAGGCGAGGTCAGGGAGAATTGCACGCTGGCAGAAGTGGTGGCCCTGATCAAGCAGGCGGCTGGCAATGCCCCGATCGCGGTTCAGCAGGAGATCGCGCTGTACGAACACGGTGGCCGGCGGTCTGATATGCGTGTGGGGATGCACAAGGACCGCTGGGGAGAATGGCAGCCAGAACGAGGTTGCGTGCGGGTGGCTCAAGCGGGGGCGGTGGCTACTAACTGGTGGCGCGGCGGGTCATCTATCCCCCTGCCCGAAGCTCTGCAGGTCTACGCTGAAGGTGAAGATGCAGCCAATAAGCTGTGGGAGCGCATCTGGGGATCAGCCCTGAAGATCGCTACGCGTCTGGAAGAGGCGCTCGGACCCATGGGCGAGCTGGGCCTGGATATGGCTCTCGACCGTGATCGTCGTCTCTGGCTAATCGAGGTTAACCCGATGCCAAATAAGGGCACCTATGACACCGTCGACGGGGTCGTCGACAGCCAATACACGTACACAGTTGACTACGCCATCTATCTCCATGAACACAGGCAAGACATCGGCCGACCTTCCATCAACGACCAATGACAGGCAAAGCCCGCGTTGAGGAACGCCCTCGGCGCGGGCTGAGTGATTGGTGGATTACGACGTCTGGGAGTCCTCAGCCGGCCGCTACGACTACCGACTGCGGGCCGCGGGCGCACTATCCCTTGCAGCAACGGCAATAGTGTGGCAGGAGGAACCAGTCAATGGAGCAGTTGGATCCCAGCTCACCACCAGAACAGGTCGCTGTGATGCTCTCCACATTGGGAACGGTCAACGCTATCGCGAGGCCACGGCCTTCACCTACCACTCCTGGAGCAAAGGAGCGGGTCTCCATGCTTCCACCACACTGATGGAAGGTGAAGGTGATGGTGCAGAGGCTGGGACCAATCAGGGCGAAGAAGGTACCATCCGGCGGGGTGGCGAGTTCCGACTGAAAGAGCTGAGTCGGTGCGCTGCCGCAAAGCATGTTGTTAACAACACCGCTCACGGTGTCGTGGATGAGTTGGCACTGTTTCTGGTCCGCCATGTATAATCACCTCCATACAGGCAGGTCGGGGCATCGCGTATGCCATCTACGCATATCTAGCAGCATTTGCACCAGTGCAGAAGCAGAGTATACTCGCCCCCGCAGGTCCCTGTGCCACTGCCGCAGGAGATGGTAATCTTGGTGAGATCGTCCACGATGAAGCTGATCGTGCGATTGGCGTCAGTTGGGGCGACACTGCGGACGACAGGTTCACGATTCTCTCGCTCCGCAGTCACCGTCAGGGTGCAGTCGCTGAAGTCAAATACATCCATCACCAACGTTCCGGTGACACGAGTGTTTCGAAAGAGCGACTCATAAGCGACGTAACTCTGACCACAGGCGATGGCGAATTCAAGCGGCAAGGCGCCTTCCAGGATACTGTCGATGCTAGCAGCGATCTTCTCGTTCACAACTTCGCATTGATTGATGAGCTCGGCCATGAGTTTCACCTCCTTTTGGTAAGAGAGGGGGCAGCCTGTGACCAGACACGTTGCGGTTGCGCTAGCCCTGGGAGCGCATGATCCGCGCCAGTAGTTCCTCGGTATCAACACCACGTCGTTCTAGATAACACTTCCATTTGTTGATCAATCTCTCATTACCTGGGGTCTGAACCGCTGTTCTGATCCGTTTCATCAGGTGTGGATCGCGCTCGATAGTGCGTAGCGTCTGCTCGAGACTCTGAGCATCATTGCCTAGGCGGCGCTCCATACGATCCCTCCCTTCAATGCCAGCGTGATATCGCCATCTGTGAAAAGGAGGAGTGCCCTCTCATCACAGTCTATGTCTGGCGAAATCCACCCGTGAAGCCCGAGGGTCCTACGGGCAAGCGCCCCGCCCCATCCTTCGTGCACCAGAACGCCTGAGGAGCGATACCATGTAGTGATGGCATCTCTAGGTAGCAGAGCTACACACTACTTGACGAGGAAGATGATACGCATGGGAGTAGACTGTCGACGCCCCTTCCTGGGCTTTCTCTGGCCCCCTGACCTCGCCGACAAGGTCCCGGTAGAGCCCCTTGGTGCTGAGATCAACAACCTCGCTGATGCTGCTGACCAAGCCGAGATCAGCTATTACTGCTTCGCCCTACGCGATGTGCGTCCCCAAGCCAGATCCATCGATGGCTGGGTGCGTGAAGACGGCCGCTGGAGCCTGCGCCGCGTTCCTTGGCCTGATGTCTTCTATGATCAGGTGAGGGCGAGCCCCAGGGGGCAGGAGCTCCGAGCGCTGCATGCCCTCTACACCAGCGCTACGCCGATCAATACAGCCCGGGCATTAGGCAAACACCTCACCTTTCAGATGCTGGAGCGCTACCCGGACGTGCGGCCGATGCTGCCCGAGACGGTCCTTTTCCAGCAGCCCCGCGACCTCTCATCCATGCTGGACAAATACCACCGCGTCTATCTCAAGCCAGAATGGGGTAGCAATGGTCAGGGGATCTCGCGGGTCTGGAGGGAAGTCGATGGTTTGTACAGATGGACGGGAGCTGTCAGCGGGCTAACCAAGACAGGCTGCACGTTTGAGGAAGTCCTTGTGCTGGTGGGTGAAGAAGGCGGCCATGGCTTGCTGGTAGTCCAGCAGGAGATCCCGCTCTTTGCCATCGATGGGCAGGGCAGCGATATGCGCATCGGTGTGCGCAAAGACAGAGCAGGGCACTGGTGCTTCGACCCGGCACGAACGAGGGTGATGAGGCCCGGTGGCATCACCACCAATTGGGCCAGAGGCGCAGCCTGGACCCTTTTCCCCGAGGGACTTGACTACTACGTCAGAGGTGGAGTGGCGCGGGAGCAACTCTGGCAGCGGCTGCAGACCTGCGCAGTGAAGCTCGCTCTACGTCTTGAGGAGAGCATAGGACCCATGGGTGAGCTGGGCTTCGACCTGGCCTTTGACCACGAGCTCAATATCTGGCTTGTCGAGGCTAACCCAATGCCCAATCGCCCGCTGTATGACACCATCGACGGTGTCATACATCCCGTCTATACGCGGATTGTCGATTACGCCATCTACCTGTATGAACAGCGACAGGAACTAGATCTGTCTTAGGTAGAGATGGTGAACACTGGTAGCATATCAAGAGCGGCCCCTTGGACTGGACAAATAAAACGCGCCCTCAGACGAGGGCGCTCGCTCTCTACAGGTTCTACTAGCTACCATTGGCTGGGGTTTGCGGGCAACTGCCTGCACTGGCCAAGATGATATCGTCGATGAACTCGTTATTGCCGCCTGAGACAAAACGAATCGTAGCAGTTGTAACCCCTGACGGAACACACGGTGTGAAGTCGCGGTAAGAAGTCCAGCTATTTGGATCCATGGTCCCACCAGTGATGCTAATCGTGAGGTCGGGTTGAGTGGAACCCGCAAAGGTAACGGTAGCGGTCAACGTGTTAGGCGTCCCGCTTGGCCCTTTTGCCCAGAACATGAGCTCATAGCAGCAGCCAGCGGTAACCGGAACGCCGCTCTGAGTGATGGCCTCGTTCGCGTCAAGCTGTACGCCTTGTATCCCGGTGTGAGCACCTTGACCGGTAGCGAGAGTTACGGTCCCAGTGGCAACCCAGGGAGCTAGTGTCGCGTTCTCGAAGCCAGGATTGGCGACCTGGTTACCGCACGGGCACAGCCCGCCTTCACGGATGATGATCTCACGCTCGATCACCTTGGTGATCCTGACCACTCTCACCGGTTTGACAACCTTGAACTTCTTCGTTAACTTGACGATCTTCCTCTTGCAGATAACGATGCAGCGCTTATGGCATTTCCGCTTAGCACAACACTTCTTCATGGTATCACCCCCTTACTCTACGATATGGAGGCTCAGGTGATCTGGTTCTGGGTCATCTATCATGGTGCATCCCAGCCAGGCCGAGTGATCTTGTCATCAAAACGTCATAGCATAGAACAAGGAGCCGCCAGCAGTTGCCTAGAATTTCCTAACAACGCGTATGCCTGGAGGGATGCTATCTTGGACTATGTGATTGGCGACGTTCATGGCTACCTGGACGCCTTTGTCGCTCTACTTGAGAAGATCAACCTGTCTGCGCAGGATAACCTCTACATCATCGGCGACGTCATCGATCGTGGGCAGCGCCCTGTTGATATGCTTCAGCTGATGATGCTCGAGAAGAACATGCACTTTACCCTAGGCAATCACGAAGACATGCTGCTGGACTATGTCAAGGCAGGCCACATTGAGCGGTGGATGCGCAACGGCGGAGAGGTTACCCTGAATCAGTGGCAGAAGCTCCCGGCGAAGCGGATGATCGAGCTTGCCAATTATCTGGATGAGGCTCCGCTTTACCGCAAAGTCGGCCGCTTTCTCTTGGTGCATGCTGGTGTGATGACGCCGGAAGCGACAGAAGACGACCGGAAACCGGCATCGGAGCAGATCCTGGTCACTCAGACACGTACCGCCCTGCTCTGGTCGAGGGAAGAGTTCTATAACCGCCCGGCGCTCGCCGATCTGCACGTGGTCTTCGGTCACACCTCCACCGCTCGCATACGCAGCTCCAGAGGGACTGACGCAACGGAGCTTTCAATCTGGCACGATGATCTGTACCGGGACAAGATCGGCATTGACTGCGGGAGCTATCGGCCTGGCGGCCGCTTAGGTTGCTTAAGACTTGACGACCTCAAGGAGTTCTACGTGCCAACCAATCCAAGCCCAATCTAGTGAACAGCAAAAAGGAGCCTAACGGCTCCTTTCTTCATCTGTGGACATTGATGATCGCGCCTCATGCTTCTCTAGAAACTCCAGGGCGGTCTGCGTGGCGATACCAGCAGACGGGCGGCGGTGATAGTTCAAAAAGCCATGCCGAGCGTCAGGGTACTCAGCTCTTGAGAGTAGCAGGACCTGGTGCTCAATGTCCTTCATACGTAAGTGCTCGACCAGTGCGGTCGATTGGGCGAAGAGGGCATCCAGCTCGCCACAACAGATGAAGCAGGGCGGCATGGAATCGGCTATATGGCTAAGGGGCGAGATTAGCTCCATGAGTTTATCAGGGTCAGCGGCCTTAGGAGCCAAGAAGCTCCTAACTACCGGTCGACCCAAACCGTTGAACTCCCCTTGCAGTTGGCGCAGATTGTAGATTCCATAGAAGAGTAGGAGTGCCCGCAGTGAGGCGTCCGGCACCAGTTCAAGCCCAGATAGCTCGTTGACCAGATCCTCAGAATGCGGCGCCAGCGTGTAACAGGTCACCAGGTGGGCACCAGCCGAGTCACCCATCAGGTAGATCCGGGAAGGGTCGCCCCCGTACTCCGGTGCATGCTCATAGACCCATCGGACCGCCGTGGCAATATCCCGCAGTTGGGCGGGGTGCCGGTGGCGGGGGGCTAGACGGTAGTTGCAGTTCGCCGTGAGGTAACCCTTGGCAGCGAAGCAGTGGCAGATCCGGCTGTAGCTGGCTTTGTCGCCCATCAGCCAGCCGCCGCCATGGACATTAATCACGATCGGGTATGGAGGCCGACTGGGCGGCACCAAGATATCCAGGCGTCGGGCGGGATCGCTGCCGTAGGAGAGATCTTTAGCCACTCGGCCAGTTTCGGGCATCTCGGTGTTGTACTCCCGATTGCGGTAGTACAGATCAAGTGCCGTCAGCCAAGCTTTGATCAGATGAGCTATCATGATATGGTCCTCCCCTCCCCTTAGCGGAGATCCGTCATATGTCTATGGTAAACTAGCCAAGGCCGAATGCAAGCATCAGCCAGAAATTCCGCTGGCTGCCCGCCTCCATGAAGGTGGGATGGGCGCATTAGGCGAAGCTATGACGTGCACAGAAGCTGACCAGCTAATCCATGCGGACGGAGGTAACGAGATGAGAATTGCCCTGCTTGCGGATATCCATGGCAATATGTCGGCGCTTAACGCAGTTCTGATGGACATAGGGAAAGAGCCAATCGACCGGTTTATCTGTCTAGGTGATGTGGCGTCAGGAGGGCCTCAACCTGCACAGGTCCTCGCTAAGCTGAGCGAGTTGGGAGCAGGGATCGTCATGGGCAACACCGAGCATCGGCTGACGAACCCGATCAACCCCGATGGCCTCGACGACCATGTGCGCAAGTTGGTCGAGATCGAGGTTTGGATTCGGGCGACAGTCCCTGCCTCAATCCTCGCGCCTCTAGCCGCTACCCCCATGACGCTTGCGGTAGACCTCGATAATGGGCAGCGTCTGCTTTGCTGCCATGGCTCGCCACGTTCGTTCAGCGAGCGATTACTAGCTGGAATGCCCGATGGTGATCTTGAGCCGGCACTGGCAGGCCAGACCTTCGACCTGCTCGCAGCCGGCCACACCCACCTCAGCATGCTGCGCCACCATGGCCGAGCCTTGCTCCTGAACCCAGGCACCGTCGGCTTTCCAGTCGGTCTTGGTCCTGTCGCATCGTACGCCATACTCAGCACCGACGCCGATCGTGTGAGCATTGAGTTCCGCAGGGTTCACTACGACATCACCCCTGCCGTTGAGGCTGCCTTGGGAAGCGACATGCCCCACGGCGCATGGTGGGTGGCTAATTGGCAACAGGTAAAGCCCTAATCCCATCAGGGAAAGGTGATCCAGGTGACGAAGAAGAGCTGGCAAGTCTTCCATGGCGCCTCGGCGTCGCCGCGATGGATGAAACTGTCCACCCCGCCGGCGGTTGACCCCGCTGCGGGCTGTGGGCTGCGGGCTGCGGGCATTTTCATGTTGGTTGTTTAGGGAGGGCTTTCATGCGATTGGCGATCTATCTGAAGTTCAATGGCAACTGCGAGGCTGCACTACACACCTACAAGGATCTCTTTCCTGGCGACGTCATCTGCATGCACCGTTTCAACCAACACATGACAAAAGATGAGAGCCTATTGGGCAAGATCTTTCACGCTGAGCTGAGGATCAACCAGTTCTATATCTATATGTGCGACACTGCGGAAGAGCTGGATTACCACAAGACGGCCTACAAGATCACCGTAGAATGCGATACGCTGGCCGATCTTCAACGGTATTTCGATACACTCAAGTCCGGCGGGGAGATCCTGGGACCCGTCAGCCAGATGCCATGGGGCGACTACATGGGACATCTCAGAGATGCCTATGGCATCTCTTGGGACTTCGTCTGCAGCACGGGCAAGTAGCTCATCGCCAAGGCCTCGCTATCGAGGAGAGTCAGACAAGCCCACGTCGAAGACGACTTCGGCGTGGGCGTTGCTGTCTCTGGGACTGGGGTTGGCATGACTCGGAAGCTGCCACTCCTATATCAGTGGTTTCGTTACGCCAGGCATTCCCGCCAGCGCTAAGAGCATCAACAGTGACTTCTGCGGCGAGCGGTACGCGCCCTCGGGATCGAACCATTCCTCGAGAGTATGCACGCCGCCCTCTTGTCCGCCGCGGCCGAGGTTGACCGCGGGAATACCCATCATGATCGGCATGCTAGCGTTGGTGTTTCCGCCAGGGACGAGACGCGGGCTGCAGCCAACAGACTCCGTCGCCAGCCATGCAACCTGGACGATCTCAGCGTCATCCGGCTGAACAACGGCTGGGTCATTGAGAATGATCTCGAAGCTAACGCTGACAGCACTCTTCCCCCAGCGCTCGTTCTCCTCACGGGCACCGGCCTCAATGGCGACAACGACCTTCTGACAGAGGTCCTCTAACGCGAGGGGGTCATCAGAGCGCAGGTTGATGGAGAAGGTCGCCTTCTGGGCAATGGCGTGGATCTGATGTCCGCCCTCAATCAGGCTAACGGCGAAGGTGGTCTTAGGGACCACCGGCGGGCGGATATCGCTGATCTTGGCCACAGCCCGGGCTGCGGCATGCAGGGGGCTCGGGGTACCGAAAGCTGAATACGCGTGTCCGCCTGGCCCACTGTAGGTGACGACGAGATTGCGAATACCGGTCCCCTGGTAGATGATCGAATCGCAGCCCGCACCATCAATGGAGATGCTGGCCTTGATCTCCGGGTGGTCTTCCAGTAGAGTCTTGATGCCGTATAAGCCGCCCTGGCCTTCCTCACGGACTGTGCCTGCGATGATGATATCCCCGTCAGTCTCAATCCCTAGCTGCTGCAGCGCTCGCACGACGGAGAGATTGGCAGCCAGTCCGCGCGTGTCATCGCAGATCCCAGGAGCGAAAATCTTCCCGTCCTTCTCCACTGGAGTTAGGACGGTTCCCAAGGCGAAGACGGTGTCCAAATGCGCCTCCAGTAGGACGGTCGGACCATTGCCTTTCCCTGGACGTCTGCCCAGGGCGTTGCCATGCTGGTCGACCTGCACGTCGCAGAGCCCCAGCGCCCGCA